>QHBR01000338.1 GCA_003244015.1 Hyphomicrobiales bacterium
ATTTCCATCTGCCGCGCTCGACGTTGTTCATGCTGGCCGCCGCTTTTTCCGGCACTGAGACCATGCGCGCCGCATATGCCCACGCGGTAGCGGAAAACTATCGGTTCTATAGCTATGGCGACGCCTGTCTTCTATTTCCGGCCATCGCGGAGAATCGCGCGTGACGGATATTTTCCGCTTCGACCTTTTGAGCCAGGACGGGGCCGCGCGTGCCGGAAACATCACAACTCCCCGCGGAAAAATCCGCACTCCAGCGTTCATGCCGGTCGGCACGGCTGGAACCGTCAAGGCGATGCATCCCGAAGCGGTAAAGGCGCTCGGCGCGGATATCGTGCTCGCCAACACCTATCATCTCATGCTGCGGCCGGGGCCGGAGCGAATCGCGATGCTCGGCGGCCTGCATAAATTCATGAACTGGCCGTGGCCGATCCTGACCGATTCCGGCGGGTTCCAGGTCATGTCGCTCGCCAAACTCCGAAAGCTGGACGAGAATGGCGTGACCTTTCAATCCCATATCGATGGCGCGCGGCATGTGTTGACTCCCGAGCGGGCGATGGAAATTCAGGATCTGCTCGGCTCCGACATCGAGATGCAGTTCGACGAATGCGTCAGACTTCCCTGCGCGGAAGCCGAAGCGCGCCGCGCCATGCTCTTGTCGCTGAATTGGGCGGAACGCTCCAAGGCGGCGTTTGTTGCGAAGCCGGGCCGCGTGTTGTTCGGCATCGTCCAGGGCGGCGCGGCCGAATCCTTGCGGATCGAAAGCGCGAAAGCGCTTGGCGGCATCGGATTTGACGGTTACGCACTGGGCGGGCTTGCCGTCGGCGAGCCGCGGATAGCGATGCTCGCCATGATCGAGTATGTGCTGCCTTGGTTGCCTTGCGCCAAGCCCCGCTATCTCATGGGCGCCGGCACGCCGGACGATCTTTTGGAAAGCGTGCGGCGGGGCATCGATATGTTTGATTGCGTGTTGCCGACGCGCGCCGGACGCCATGGCATTGCCTATACGAGGTCCGGGCGGCTCAATTTGCGCAATGCGCGCCACGCGGACGATCCGTCCCCGGCCGATCCGCTGTCGTCGTCCACAGCGGCGCGAACCTATTCCCGCGCGTATTTGCACCACCTCGTCAAGTCGGGGGAGATTCTCGGCATGATGCTGCTGACCGAAATCAATCTCGCCTATTACCAAGATCTGATGGAGGCGATGCGCCGCGCCATCGCGGCGGGCAGTTTTGACGATTTTTGCGGAGAGACCAAAGAGGCGTGGTGGCCAGGCGAGACACGCGGCAAGCTTGGCGCGTGATGAACAAGGCGTTCTCGCCTAATTCTGAAACGCCGGATCGTTTCCGGCCCACGCAAGACCTTTTGCAAGAATGGGATGACCGGGCACGCCGACGAGTGAACCCCAAAGCGCGGCTTGCGCGCGCCACGCACGAAACGCCAGCGTCAGGATGGCAGGAACAACGCCCTTCGCCTGTTCCCAAATTGACCCTCCCGGCCCTTTTACTGAATTGCCCAGCGCGTGACAAACCGGCCCTTGCATCGCGCAGGGCAACGGATAGGATGGATTACGCTGGCTGGATCGCTGGCTCCGTAAAGGGATTAGCATGATGGTGCAGCCTTCTAGCAAAACCGGGACCTGGCGCGCTATTTCGCCGGCCCTCTGATGCCTAAATTATGTGCATTCGCCTAAAACTGTGACAATGAGGTGCGCGCAACTAAATAGTTCAAGGACATATCGAGATTAGATTATTTCGTCGTGAGCCGATCCCTGGCTCGGGGTGAGGCAGGAGCATGCGGGGATAAGGTGAGGACTGGATAATGAGCATGAACCGCGCCTATCGCAGCCCGAATGAAATGCCGGCGGCGTTGCCGATTTTTCCGCTTGCGGGCGCCCTGTTGCTGCCGCGTGGCGAATTGCCCCTCAATGTCTTTGAGGAACGCTACCTCGCCATGGTGGACGATGCAATGAAAGGCGAGCGTATCGTCGGCATGATCCAACCCGACCCCGAGGCAGGGGCGGGAACTGCCGTGCCGGCATTGTTTTCGGTCGGGTGCGCGGGGCGCATTACCCAGCTCGCCGAAACCGGCGACGGGCGCTACTTCGTCACGCTGACCGGCATCGCGCGGTTCAAGATCGTCGAGGAAATCGCCGCCCTAACGCCCTACCGGCAATGCCGCGCCGATTTCAGCCCGTTTTCCGTCGATTTCAGTCCCCTCGCGGGCGAGGATCAGGTCGATCGCGACGGCGTCTTGCGCACTTTGCGCGACTTCGCCGAGACCAACCATCTCCAGATCGACTGGAACAGCATCCACGACGCGCCAAACGAGGCGCTCGTCAATGCGCTATCCATGATGAGCCAGTGCAGTCCCAAGGAAAAGCAGGCGCTTCTCGAAGCATGCGACCTGAAAGGCCGGGCGGATGTGCTTGTCGCGATTACCGAAATCGAACTCGCGCGCGGCAGAAGCGCATCGACGCCCTTGCACTAGAAAAGATGGCGTTGGCTAACTTGATGAAATATAGGAGCTTAGACTGCGCGGGATGGCTCGTCCCGCCCGAATTTCCACGTGAAACGGCGAATGCGGGAGAACCAACCGATGGCCGGCAAGGATAAAGAATCAGGCGCCAAGCAAGCACCGGAACCTTCCCGGATCGATCCGCGGCTGCTTGAAATCCTGGTGTGTCCGCGCACCAAGACAACCCTCGAATATGACGCGCAAAATCAGGAACTCATTTCCCGCGCGGCCAAGCTTGCCTACCCGATCCGCGATGGCATCCCGATCATGCTTCCGGAAGAAGCGCGCCCCCTTGATGGATAGAGCGGCGGCCGGAAATCCAGAGCGCCGCGGCAAACCATGACGGAGGAATGGCCGGAATGAAGCACGGGGTCTGGATTAAGCTTGGGGCGAATTTTTTGGTCTTCGCGATCCTTTTGTTCTGGCCGACGGGGACGCTTGCTTGGCCAGCGGCGTGGGGGCTCGTTCCGTGGCTGTGGTGAAGCGGGAAAACGCTCGTTCGCGCGCGGTGCCGATGGCGATTCCGGTAATGGCTTGACTGGAGCCGCCGCGCGGCTCACGTCAGGCTTCCGAAAGGAAGTCCAGCGCGCCATGTCCGATGCCGTCGCCCAGCTTTTGACTATTCTCGATCTCGAACGGATCGAGGAAAACATTTTTCGCGGGCGCAGCCCGCAAGTTGGCTGGCAACGCGTGTTTGGAGGGCTTGTGGTCGCGCAAGCCCTCGTCGCCGCGGCCCGCACCGTCGAAGGACGCGCGCCGCATTCGTTGCATGGCTATTTTCTTTTGCCTGGCGATCCGGCCGTGCCGATTGTCTATGAAGTCGACCGGATCCGGGACGGGAAGAGTTTCACGACGCGGCGCTGCAACGCGATCCAACACGGACGCGCGATTTTCTCGCTCTCGGCATCGTTCCAGATCGACGAGACTGGGCTTGAACACGCTGTTTTAATGCCGAAGGTTCCGTTGCCGGAAAGCCTGCCGAGCGAATCCGAAATGCTGCGCGGCTTTGGCGCGGCCGTGCCGGAAGCCATTCGCCGCTGGTTCGCCCGAGACCGTCCGATCGAGATCCGTCCCGTCGATCTGTCCCGCTATGTCAGGCACGAAGCGGGCGCCCTCGAACAAAACGTATGGTTGCGCGCGACCGGGCCGCTTCCCGGCGATCCGGCCATCCATCGCGCGGTGCTCGCGTATCTCTCCGACATGACTCTGCTCGATGCCGCGCTCGGCGCACATGGCCATTCGGTGTTCGATACTGGCCTCCAGGTCGCGAGCCTCGATCATGCCTTGTGGTTTCACCGGCCGTTTCGCGCGGACGATTGGCTTCTCTACGCGCAAGACAGCCCAACATCCTGCGGCGCGCGCGGTTTCGCCCGCGGACTCCTCTTCACCCACGACGGCCGCCTCGTTGCCTCGGTGGTTCAGGAGGGATTGATCCGGCCCAAGTCAAATGGCCGGGGAGTTTTGATTTGAGCGCGGGACAATGCGTTTCTTCTGATGTAATACCTAAAATCATCAGCGCTCGACTTGTTTCGTGGCGATCACGATTCCGTGACCGGCAGAAACCGCGCGCAAACCGCTTTCAATCGACGCCGTTCCAATTCCATTTTTAACAAATACCTGATTCCCGCGGCGTTGCGGATTCCCGCGTGGTCTTTATCTCCGCCCAAATAAGCTCCCCGGCACTTTAGATTCACCGCGGCACATCTGGCCGCGCGTTGGCAAGTGGCCCGAGGCTTGCTATCAGTAACTCAAGCATTGCCGCGATGTCCCGCGCCAGGCTCTACGCTCAGCCGGTTCGCACGCAGTTCCCGAAGTTCCCAAGTAGAGGCAAGCAGGAAGGCAACATGAAAATAATTACCGCGATCATCAAGCCGTTCAAACTGGACGAGGTCCGCGACGCCCTGACGGCGCTTGGCGCGCACGGAATGACCGTGACCGAAGTCAAAGGTTACGGCCGCCAAAAGGGCCACACGGAAATCTACCGTGGGGCGGAATACGCGGTCAGCTTTCTTCCCAAGTTGAAGGTCGAAGTCGCCGTGCCGAGCGATCTCGTCAGCCAGACGATCGATGCCATCACCTCGGCGGCTCGAACCGGCGAGATTGGCGACGGCAAGATTTTCGTCACCGCGCTCGATCAAGCGGTCCGGATTCGTACCGGAGAACGCGATCAAGAAGCCATCTAACGCTCCCTTCCCTCCATTTTCGAAGTTTCGCAGGAGTCGGACATGAACCTTAATTTGCTACCAAGGATCGCCCCCCGGGCGATCGGTTTAGGGCTTTTGCTGGCCGCAAGCGCGGCCGGATTGGCCTTCGCGGATACGGCGGCGCCGGCGCCCAACAAAGGCGACACCGCCTGGATGCTGACCTCGTCGGCGCTCGTCCTGATGATGTCGATTCCCGGCCTCGCGCTCTTCTACGCCGGTATGGCGCGCCCGAAAAACGCGGCCTCGTTGGCCGCCCAGGTGTTCGCGATCGTGGCGATGGTGGGGGTCGTTTGGTGCCTTTACGGCTATTCGCTCGCCTTTACGGAAGGCAGCCACGCCTTGGTGCCGTTCGCCAACAGCGACAGTCCCTGGCTAGGATTTCTGCACGGCTATGAATGGAACAACCTAGTCGGAGGATTCAAGAGCGCCTTTCTTATGGGAATGACGCCGGATTCGAACGTGGCCACCTTTTCCAACGGCGTGGTCATTCCCGAATATGCCTATATGGTATTTCAGATGACCTTCGCCATGATTACCCCCGCCTTGATTGTCGGCTCCTTCGCCGAACGCATGAAGTTTTCCGCTGTCCTTGTTTTTATACTGCTTTGGGTGACCTTCGTTTATTTCCCCATCGCGCACGGTGTTTGGTACTGGGCTGGTCCGGACGCGATCGGCGACGCCGCGAAGGCCCTTGCCGATGCCCCCGACGATGCCGCCAAGGCGGCCGCGCAGGCGAATCTCGACGCGGTTCTCAACAATGCCGGAAATTTCAACAAAATGGGAGCGCTCGATTTCGCCGGCGGCACCGTGGTCCATATCAACGCGGGCATCGCGGGTTTGGTTGGTTGCTTGATAATCGGCAAGCGGATCGGCTATCCAAACGATATCGAGCCGCCGCATTCGGTCATGATGTCGATGATCGGCTCCTCGCTTCTTTGGGTCGGCTGGTTCGGCTTCAACGCCGGTTCGAACCTCGAGGCAACTGGAACGACTGCGCTCGCTTTTGTGAACACCATGGTCGCGACCGCGGCTGCGACGCTCGGCTGGATGTTCACCGAATGGGCGTTGAAGGGCAAGCCCTCGCTGCTTGGCATGATCTCGGGCGCGGTCGCGGGCCTCGTCGCGGTGACGCCGGCATCCGGCTTTGCCGGTCCAATGGGCTCGATCGTACTTGGTTTGATCGCCGGTTCGGTCTGCTTCTCCTTTTGCGGGTACGTCAGGCCGAAAGTCGGGTACGATGATTCCCTCGATGTGTTCGGCGTGCATTGCATTGGCGGCATCATCGGGGCCATCGGCACCGGCATTCTGGTCGCGCCCTACCTCGGCGGCGTGGGCCTCACCGACTACACGATCAAACCTGGCTTTGCGTCGCCCGCCGATTATGTCATGAGCACGCAGGTGCTGATCCAGGCGAAGAACGTGCTTTTCACTCTTTGCTGGTCGGGTTTCGGCTCGGCGATCCTTTACAAGCTCGTCGACCTTACCATCGGCCTCAGGGCGACGAAGCAGAGCGAGCTCGAAGGCCTCGACATTACCGATCATGGCGAACGGGCGTATAACCAATGACAATCGTCCTGGCTGTCCGGCACGTAGCTTCAAGCGCCGGGCAGCCAGTCGCTAAAACCGACGAACATGCGAGGGGAAGGCCATGGACCGCTTGGAACGGCCCATGGTTTTTGTCTTCTCCACTTGGTGCGCCGCCCGGACGGCAGCATCGCAACGCCGGTCTTTGTCAGGCAGGTTGGGGCGGCCATTCCATACTTCGACCCGTCACCAGTTTCACCAATTGCTGGTCGCCAATTGCCTGGTCCAGACTTAGGCACTCATGCAGGGGCGCTCGATTGAGGAGGTCACGGATCGATAAATGCCCAAAACTTGAGCCCCAAGGCGATCGAGGCGCTCGCCCCGCACAAAATGTTCGAGGCCAACCGCCCTTCGAGCACTTTCCTCTATAAAAAAATGTCGCCGCGCGTGCCCGGCCAGTTGATCGCCCGCTACGAGCACAATGTTTTTGTGCAAGGGCGATCTTGAACATCAATTCGTTCGATCAATGGGGCGTCGAGCTCGGTAAGGAACTCCCCAACAAGCTCACGCCGATTGTCGCGGATGCAAGCCGCTCGACGGCAGATTTGGATTCGTCCACGGCGGGGTTCATCGCCGCGGCGCGCAAATATGGCTAGGGCTGAACAACAATACCCGCCTATTTTTCGGGCCTCTCTTATTCGTCCTCGCCGAAGCGGTTGGCGACCAGCGCCGCGATTGCCTCCATCGCCTCTGCCGCCTCGGCGCCGGCCGCGGTAACAGTGATGGTCATTCCCGGCCCGGCGCCCAACGTCAAAATGCCCATGATCGAGGCCCCGCCGACGGTCTCCCCGCAACGGCTGACCGTGACTGCGACATCGAACCCATCGATGCATTGCACGAGTTTCGCCGTCGCGCGCGCGTGGAGACCCTTGCGATTGACGATTTCAAGGGTGCGAACAAGGGCATCCCCAGGTGGTTCGAAATCCGGACAATCATCGCCGGACTCAAATGGGATGGCATGGTCCTCGATCATTTACCGCTCAATACCCGGCTCGCTACATAGATATATTTGCGGCCCGCATCCTGGGCCTGGATCACCGCCTGGTCGAGACTGCAGCTTTCGCGCACCGAGGCGAGTTTAATCAGCATCGGCAGATTGACCCCGGCAATGACTTCGATATCAGAGCCATTCATAATCGAAATCGCGAGATTGGAGGGAGTGCCGCCAAACATATCGGTGAGCACGACCACGCCCGCGCCGCTGTCGACTTTGGCGGCGGCGGAAACAATCTCCTGGCGCCGCTGTTCGATATCGTCATCCGCCCCGATGGAAACCGATTCGATCTGCTTTTGCGGACCGACCACATGTTCCAACGCGGCGCGAAATTCCGATGCGAGCCGGCCATGGGTCACAAGGACGATTCCAATCATCGAACGTACCTGTTCATCAGGAACTTCGTGCCTGACCGGCACGGCGCGAGGTGTTCGTCAAGATAAGAACCCATCCACGGACTTAAGGAGAAAGCCTTCGTGATAGGGCAAAAACTCAAGACCACAAGTGGTAGACCTCGCTCACGACTCTTGCCCGAAAATGCCCGGGTCAAGAACGAGTTCGCGGCATTTTGTGCGGCGCAATGAAATTGGCAAGTAAAATGACGTGAAGCTCGCCCGGAAAGGGCGGCTCGAACCCAAAGGCGTGGCGCGTTTGAGGAAAGGCGGCACTGCATCGGCAAGACCTACAGAAGTTTTCGTCGCAAGCGCGGATCGGCCAATACCGCGAGGGCAAGCCCGGCAGCCGCGGCATCTTGCCGCACAAGGAAGAACGGCAGTGTGACGCCCGTAAGCTCGATGTGATCGTGGTCTGGCTTCGGATACCGCGGGAGTGCTTCATCCTCGCCGGCAAGCCCGATTACGAGCCGTACTACGGCCGCGGGCGCAAACGGCATTTCGAAGATGCCATGGCCGCGCCGTTCGATCTTTCCCAGGATCAATGGATGGCCATGGGCGATCAAGCGGCCGCCTCGGGATTCAATGCCGATGCGGTCATCGCCCACGAGCCTAGCGAAAAGGCCCGCGTCGACGGCGGCCGCGATCAAGGCGAATGCCAGGCTGCTTTTGCCGGCACCCGATGGCCCGCGAATGAGCACGCCGGCTTCCCCGATCACGACGGCGCTTGCATGGAGATGGGATTTTTCCGCATTCGCGGCAGGTTGATCCCGTTTCGAGGACAAGGCTTATCGTGCCTTCGGCAAAAATATTAGGAAGCGGGCGCCAAGCACCGGGGTCAAGCCGTCAGCGCCGGGGGGGCCGATCCGGTTGAGCGCCGATATGCGTCCGCCATGGGCCTCGATGATTTGGCGCGAGATGGATAGCCCAAGGCCCGAGTTTTGCCCGAATCCTTGGCCAGGGCGGTCGGTATAAAACCTTTCGAATATCCGTTCGAAAGCATCGGCCGGAATGCCGGGGCCGTCATCGTCGATAATAATCTCGAAACCGTCGCGCGTGTGGCCCTGGGCCGTATAGTCCTTGGTTGGACGCAACAGCATGCGAACGCTTCCGTCAGCGGCCGAAAACGATCTCGCATTGTCGATGAGATTATTGAAAACCTGGGCAAGGCGCGAATCGTGCCCGAGAACCAGGTAAGCCGGCCTGCGGCTATCCTCCAAGGGCCCAGGCGGGGCGACGACGAATTCGACACGGATCGCGCCGGTATCCTTGACCAGGTTCGCCATGGCGGCGACCGTAACGAGCAGGCGCGTCAGATCGACGAGAACCACGTCGTCGCGCGCCATCTCGGCATCGAGCCTGGAGGCGTCGGATATGTCGCTGATCAACCTATCGAGCCGGCGTACGTCGTGCGCGATAATCGCCAACAGACGCTGGCGCGATTCTGGCGCGCGGGCAACCGGCAGGGTCTCGATCGCGCTGCGCAAGGAGGTGAGCGGGTTTTTCAGTTCGTGCGCGACATCAGCGGCGAAGCGTTCAATCGCCTCGATGCGATCGTAGAGGGCCTTGGTCATATCGCGCAGCGCGCCGGACAAATGGCCGATCTCATCCGAGCGGCCGGTGAAATCGGGGATTTCCCTGCGTGCCTTTGTGCCTCGCCGCACGCGTTCCGCCGCCCCCGCCAGGCGCCTTATCGGTTCGGCTATCGTTTCGGCGATGAAGAGAGAAAGGAGGAACATAATGGCCGAGGAAACCAGAAAGATCCGGACGATTGCCCAGCGTTCCAAGGCGATGATCTTGTCGATGTCATCGCCTTGCGTGGACAGGAGCAAGGCGCCGCGCACGGCCCGGAAACGTTGGATCGATGCGGCCGCCAAAACAATGGTCTTTCCCTCGGCATCGACGCGCACGATCGATTGCGCGCCCCCGCTCAGCGCCCGCGCCACTTCCGGATAGCGTTTGCCATTGCCGACGCCGATATCTTGATAAAGAGGCAGGCCGGGCTGGCCGGTAAGCCTCTTCAAGCCATGGCCGATGCGCGTCCACAGGGAGGCCGGCTCTTGTTCCGCGGGCGGCGGCAGGTCATAACGCATGATATTGGAACGGCTCGTCAGCGAGCGTGAATCGAGCAACAAATAGCCGTCGCGATCGTAGATTCGCGCCTGCGTCCGCGTCGGCGAAGCGAGCCTGTGAAGGACCGGCCCGATGCGTTCGGGATTGATCGAAAATTCCAGCGACGGCGCGGTTTCGTCGGCAAGCGCGTAGCTCTCGCCCGGTGCGAGCTGAAGCAGCTTTTCCGGATCGATGGCAATCGAGTCGGTTTCGACGGTGGCCGACGCCGCGATCGCTGCGGCGATGATTTCGGCCTGGATCTGCAAACTCTGCACCTTGGCCTCGATCAGGCCCTCGCGGAATTGATTTAGATAAAGGAAGCCGATGAGGAGAGCCGCGAGCCCGCCCAGATTCAAAACTACGATGCGGCGGGTTAACGGGGACGCAAAACGGGCGCCTGCGGCGCGCGCAAACCCGCGCAGGCGCAGGCCAACACTTCGGCGCATGCGCTTGGCCCGCCGCGCGGCGCGGGGCGCTCGTTCGAAGCCCTCTTGTGCTTCGAGACTCATTGTCCGGCGATCCCCTTCCCTGAGGCGTAAACTGGCATGCCTAAGCCCTAAATGGCGACCGGATCCGTCCCGATTTGGATCGATATCAGGAACAACGGTGCATTATATCGCATTTACGCTGCGCATAACGACGGATAGCGCCGCCACGGTCATTGGCGAAGAGCTTGAAGCGCTCTAGATTTCTTGCATTGGCGCGATTTATTGCGAAACTGGCGACCCTTTCACCCACCGTGCTGGGGACACGCCCTCGTCTGCCGGCCCAAAGTGAATGACTTGTGGCCGGGCCAAGATCATTCCTTGAAACGGTAGCCGACGCCATAAAGCGTCTCGATCATTTCGAACTCATCGTCGACGACCTTGAATTTCTTGCGCAATCGCTTGATGTGGCTGTCGATCGTGCGGTCGTCGACGTAGACCTGATCGTCATAGGCCGCATCCATCAAGGCATTGCGGCTCTTGACGATTCCGGGTCTTGTCGCGAGCGCCTGGAGGATCAAGAATTCGGTGACCGTCAAGGTCACGGTGTCATTCTTCCAGGTGCAGGCATGGCGCTCCGGGTCCATCTTCAAAAAACCGCGTTCGAGTATCTTCGCCTCGGATTCCTTCTGCGTTCCGGGTTCCCTGGGATTGGCACGGCGCAAAATGGCCTTGACACGCTCGACGAGAAGCCGTTGCGAGAAGGGTTTGCGGATAAAATCGTCGGCGCCCATTTTGAGCCCGAACAATTCGTCGATTTCCTCATCCTTTGAGGTTAAGAAGATCACCGGCACGTCGGATTTCTGACGAAACCGGCGGAGCAATTCCATACCGTCCATCCGCGGCATCTTGATATCGAAAATCGCAAGGTCGGGAGGATTGCTCTTCAAGTCGTCGAGCGCCGTCGATCCATCCGTGTAGGTCTGCACGCGATATCCTTCTCCTTCGAGGGCAATCGCCACGGAATCGAGGATGTTGCGATCGTCATCGACCAGGGAAATCGTTGGCATGGACGGTCCTAATTTCGCAATCGAGCGCCAAGATCAAGGTCTCGACGGGCTAGGCAGAAAACCCCTTGAACCGTTGTCGAAGGTTTTCATGCCTTTTGCAGAGACTGGCGGCGGCGCCTTGTTGTTATTGCGGCGGCGCCTCGTTGTTGAAGTGTCCGCGGCCGCGAGGCGCGGTGTAACATCGAATTCAGCATTCCTCCAAGATCCCACAGAAATACCCATGTTCTAAAAAGGCCGCGAACGCCGCACGCCTCCCTCACGTTACTGAGCGCTGGCCCGGCCGGTCCTTTGACGAACGGATGCGTAAGGCTCTCCTTTGGTTTGGAGAGGATAACCTCTACTCCCTATATCAGGAAAAATGCACGGCTGAAATAAGGCAGGCTTTGGATGCCTCGCCGCAATGACCAGTTTTTTTGCAAATGGGCCTTTCTTCTCGATGCGGCGCCCTGTGCCGCCGAGCCCAGGCCGAAATCCAGGAGATTTAAAAAAACCAAAAATATCATGTATTTACAATAGCATAAGTGGCAAAAATGCGCGGGGTCCGTGGGGCTGGGGTTATCCTCCTCCCCTCGAACCAGAAAAAGAGGCGGAGAAGGGATGGCGCCGAGACACGAGCCGCGATCTGGATCGGGTGTCTCCCGGAAAAATCCGTCTTCAGACGCAACTTGCCGGGGCGCAACGGCTCGAAGCCAAGCCGATCAAGAAGGCGGGTGAGTTCAATCGGCCAGACTTGGACGCCAATCCAAAACCGCCGACAACATTCATCTCTCAGTGGAAAGGAGGAGCCCGGAGCGCCGCCAGAAGAGCCGATTGGAAAGTCTGTTCGGACCTAATCCTGGCAAATGAGACCGCGCGTCACATAGACCCTTCCGTCGGGACCGACCATGCGGGTGACCCTGACGCAATCCTCGTCCTCGCCTGCCGCCGCGCGGCCAAGCTGAAACGCCGGACCCTTACCAAGGGGCGCATAGACTGTTTTCGTCTCGCTCGTCCGCTGCGCGGAACCAAAAACCTTCGCTTTCGGGGTGATTGTCATCGGGGCCGCGAACACTGCCGCTCCGAGACAGGAAACCGCAATTCCCGCCATGGCATATTTGAGAGCTTGCTTTCCGATCGCTTTGCGCGACTTGAGCATTGGTCTTGTTCCCTCCCGCCTGGTGAGCTGGTCGCCGGTGCGGGCATAATCTTCGAAAACATCCGGCCGGTGCGGGCCATAATTCATAGGTTTAAACGCGGGCCGCCAGAAAAGGTTGCGCTGGCTCAGATAGAAATTGAAAAAAAGTTAAAGCCCCGCCTTTTAGCATGGCTTTGCGCCACCGGCCCAAAATCAATAGCAGACCTGGACCGGCTGGTAGCCAGCAAAATTGCCCCAGCCGTCGTAGGCTGGTTGGTTCTGCCAATAGCAGCGGCCGTAATAGGCCGGCCCGTAGGCATAGGCCGATCCGGCGAGCGCGCCGAGAGCGAGGCCGCCGAGGATGCCCGCCGCGACCGGCCCGCCCCAGCCGCCGCCGTGCCAGCCATAACCACCGTGCCAGCCGCCTCCGTGCCAACCGCCGCCGTGCCAACCGCCGCCGTGCCAGCCATGGCCGTGCCAGCCTTGCGCCGCCGAAGGTGTCGCGGTCGCCGTGATGCCGGCTCCCAGGATCAGGGCGGCGATGGTGCTTATGGCGGCCTTCCTCAACATGCTGGTCATCTTAAATCTCCTTGACGTTGCCGCGCCGGGGCCTTCAATGCTTGGGGCCCGGCGCTTGTCATTCTCATATTGCATCCATGAGCCTGAACTTACCATGAACGGGAAAGCCGCAGTTTGGTTCGATGCCGACGATGGATTGCTCTAACGAAATTGTGACCCGCCAGCGCAAACAATCTCTAAGCGGTGAGAAGATATTCATCGGCCTGCTGGCAGTTGCGGTGCGGATTGAGCATTCCGGCGATCTCGCTCGCAGGAATCGGCCGGCTGAACAAATAGCCTTGCATTTCCGTGCACCCGGCTTCGCGCACACAGGCGAGTTGCTGTTCTGTCTCGGCGCCTTCCGCGAGCGTGGGAATGCCGAGGTTCGATCCAAGATTGACGATCGCCATACAATCCCCGCTCTCGCCAAGCGAAGAAATGAAGGACCGGTCGATCTTGATCTTGTCGAAGGGAAACGCGCGCAGATAGCTCAAGCCGGAATAGCCGGTGCCGAAATCATCCATCGAAATGCCGGCGCCGAGCGCACGCAAGATGTGCAAAGTGGCGAGGTTCGTTTCGCTTTCCGCCAGAAAAATCGATTCCGTGATCTCGAGTTCGAGGCGCGCCGCCGGCAGTCCCGTGCTCGCGAGCGTCGCGAGAACCATTTGAGGCAAGTTGCCTTTCTTGAACTGAACCGGCGAAAGATTCACCGCGACTTTCAAATTGTCCGGCCATGCCGCCGCTTCGGCGCAGGCTTGACGCAGCACCCATTCGCCAATCGGGACAATCAAGCCGGTCTCCTCGGCGAGCGGAATGAACTCCGCCGGAGCCAGCATCCCGCGCAAGGGATGGTGCCAGCGAAGCAGCGCCTCGAAGCCGGAAATGACGCCGGTCTCAAGCGTGACGAGAGGCTGATAATAGACCTCTAATTCGCCCGCTGTGAGCGCGTTGCGCAAATCGAGTTCCAGCGTGCGGCGGGCTCGCAGGCGGGCGCCCATGCCGGGCTCGAAAAAGCGAAAGACGCCCCGGCCGTCTTCCTTGGCCTGGTAGAGCGCTACGTCGGCGTTGCCCAGAAGTTGCTCGGCGGTCTCGCCATCGGCTGGCGTAAGCGCGATGCCGGCGCTGGCTCCGATCAAGGCCTGGTGACCGTCGATATCGTAAGGCTCGCTCAAGAGCGTCACGATGCGATCGGCCAAGGCGCCCGCCTCGTGCGGGCCAGCGAGCCCCAATTGCAGGACCGCGAATTCGTCGCCGCCAAAGCGGGCAGCCATGTCGCAGTCGCGCACGCATTTGCGCAGACGCTCCGCCACCGCCACCAAAAGCTTGTCGCCGGCGGCGTGGCCCAAGGTGTCGTTGACGTTCTTGAACTTATCGAGATCGAGACAAAGAACAGCAAGCTTTTCCTCATACCAGCGCACACGTAAGAGCGCTTCGTCCAGGCGCTCGTGCAACAAGATCCGGTTTGGCAAACCGGTCAGCGCGTCATGGTGCGCCATATGGGCGATGCGTGCTTCGGCCTTGCGCTGTTCGGTCACGTCCATGATCGCCACATGCTGCGCGGGCCGGCCGCAAAACATCGTCTCGCGCGAATAAGTGAGGACGTCGATTGCCGTCCCATCCGCCTTGACATGTTGCCAACGGTGGCTGGGGCCTCCGCCCGAACCGGGATTGTTTCGAATCGCATGTTCGATTGCGTCCCTGTCGTCTTGCGGCACTATGTCGAGCAAGGTCAACTTCAAGAACGACTCTCTATCGTAACCGTAAATAACGGCCGCCGCGTCGTTCACGGCCAAAAATTTCAGGGTTTTTGGGTCGAAGAGCCACATCGGACCGGGATTGTCCTCGAAGACCAATTTGAGCGATTCTTCCGCCTCATAGGCCTCGGTCACGTCCCTGTATGTCCCGATCCATCGGACCGCCGCGCCATGCCGATCCAAGACCAATTCGGATTCGTGATGAATCCATCTCACCGCGCCCCCAGGCTGGCTGGACGATGCGAAACCGGAGGTCAACGCACGGCTTGTCAGGAATCCGGCCCGCGGCGGCGGCTTGGCGAGCGAACGTTCGATCGTCGGGATGAACGAGAGCAAGGAAAGCTTTCCCCACGGGCGCCGGCAGGTTCGGATCGAGACCGAAGATCCGGTAGGTTTCGCCGGACCATGCGATGGCGCCGGTCCGCAAATCCTGTTCGATGCTGCCAGTATGGGCGATCCGCTGAGCGCGCGCCACATGGTCCTCGCTGCGCCGGATCCGCTCCGCCAAATAATTATCCGCGATCAGGCCCAGGAGGCCGAGCCCGGCGATGAGAGCCGTTACCGTAGCGATCATGACGGCGAGGACGGTTGGGGCGACGGCATTGCCGGGCGTCGCGATCAGCGGATCGGGCACAAGAGTAACAGCCGCCATCGACGTGAGTTGAAGCCCGGCAATCGCCAGGACGAGCAGCACCACGGCCATGAGGCGGCCCCACACGGCCGGTCTCCGTGACGAGACACGCATCGCGGCGGCGGCGGCGGTCATAGCAATAGCGCCTGACGCCAGGACATAGCCGGCGTCGAAGTGCAGTTGGGTGGGGGCCCGCAACGCGGCCATCCCCATATAGTGCATCGTGGCAATGCCCGCCCCGATCATGGCGCCGCCGAGCACGGGAGCCGCAAACCGGTGCGCGACAAACATCCCGAGCCAGACGGCTCCTATCGCGGCCACGAAGGAACTTACGGTCAGACCGGCATCGAAGCTTATGGGAAAATCCGGCTTATAGGCCAGCTCGGCAATGAAATGGAACGCCCACACGCCCGCGCCGAAGACCGTGGCCGCGACGAACAACCAAGGAAGGGGCCGCTTCCTCTCCGCGTCATTGGCGCGAAGAAAAAGAATCATCGATATCAAGCAAGCGGCAATGCAAATCATTCCGGCGAGGAAGACGAGCCAGAGATTGTGTTGTCCGGCAAGGAAACCAAATACGCGTAGCGCATCGTTCGTCTTTCCCCGGTCCGGATCGCGGTTTCGGCGCCATCAAACGACGGCTTCGGTGAATTGTTTCGACAATGGATCGAGCGAGCCGCCGGCATCCCGGCGCTTCTCGACTGTTCTCCCGCAAATGTCTCATATGGCGGTTGCGTTTTGCTATTCCGGAATGTGCAAGTTTTATCTTGTTGGCGGGTGCGCGCCGGCCGGTGCGATCAGCCTCGCGTTAACCGGTTCGCTTGCAACCGCGCAATGGCGAATCCGCGCCGCCTTCAGGCCGAAAATCCACTTATCGTCCTGCTCGAATTTGCCAAGCCGACTCTTTTTGAAGCACGCAAATTGCCATCAGTTAACAGCCGTTAACCTAAATCGCGAGCCGTGAGTTCGCCCCAACCGCCGCTGGACAATCGGAGCCGCTCCCCTATAACCGCCGGACCTTGCTGAATTCCGGCGGCGCCCAGGTAGCTCAGTTGGTAGAGCATGCGACTGAAAATCGCAGTGTCGGTGGTTCGATTCCGCCCCTGGGCACCATATCCATTTCCGAAACCGTCCATAATTGTCCAAAATACCTTGAAAAGAAAAGGTTTTCCTTTATTTTAGCGTCCCGAGTCGTCCTTCAGCGTCCGTTGCTATCCGCCAAAAATGTTGGTACAATTGTTGGTGCACGCAAGATACCAACATTTCAGATACCAACATGGCTCTCTTAGACGCCCAAATCCGCGCCGCTAAGCCGGGCGCTAAAATCCTCAAGCTTTCGGACGGCGGAGGGTTGCAATTGTGGGTTTCGCCCGATGGCGCGAAACGATGGCGGCAAGCCTATCGGTTCAATGATATGCAAAAAACGCTGGCCATTGGCGTCTATCCGGCGATTGGCCTTAAGGAAGCGCGCGAGGCGCGGGAAAACGCCAAGCGGCTCTTGGCCGATGGTCAAGAGCCTAACCCTGGCCAAGCAACTGGCCAAGGTCGCCAAAGTGGCGAACTTGGCCAACACTTTCGACGCCATCACCGCCGAACTGTTGGACAAGAAGCGACGCGAGGGGAAGGCAGAGCAAACAATCGCCAAGGTCGAATGGCTGTTTAGCCTCGCTCGCCCCGCAATTGGCGCTCGCCCAATTTGAATTGACCGCGCCGGAAGTTCTGGCCGTCCTGCGCACGGTCGAAGCGCGCGGACGGCGTGAAACCGCCCGAAGGCTTCGAGCAACCATTGGCGAAGTCTTCCGCGCTACGCCGTCGCCACCGGACGCGCCGAAGCCGACCCAACGGGCGCGCTCAAGGGCGCTCTCGCTACTCCGGTCGTCAAACATCGCGCCGCCATTATCGAGCCGAAGGCCTTCGGCGGGCTTTTGCGCGCCTTAGCATCCTATCAGGGCGCTCCAGAAACGGGCGCGGCGCTCAAATTGATCCCGCTGACCTTCACGCGCCCCGGCGAGTTTCTTAAGGCGGAATGGGCAGAATTCGATCTTAGAGGGCGCCGTTTGGGCGATCCCTGCCAAAAGAATGAAAATGAAGCGCCCGCATCGCGTCCCGCTGGCGCCGCAAGTACCTTTTCCCTTCCGTTCGCTCGCCAACGCGCTGCATGAGCGAAAACACCATCAATGCGGCATTGCGCCGTCTTGGCTTCACAAAGGACGAAATGACCGGCCACGGCTTCCGCTCGTCGGCGTCTTCAATCCTGCACGAATGCGGCCTTTGGAATGCCGATGCCGTCGAACGCCAGTTAGCCCATGTGGACATCGATAGCGTCCGCCGCGCCTATGCCCGCGCCGACTTTTGGGACGAGCGCGTCCGCATGATGGCGTGGTGGGCGGATAGATGCGAGGAAATGCGGCACGGTGGCGTTGTTGTCGCCTTGCGAGCATGACGCGTGTGGCGTCACTCCACATACACAAGATTTGCAATCTCAAACCGGCCCTCTGGAATGATCCTGTGAAGGCCGGAGGAATAATGCGCTGCGACCCACGTTCCGTCGGCGCGATAGGTCCAATAAACCGGCCCATATTCACGATGGCGCACGCGGATCTTATCGAGGTTGCTGTCGCTGTGCAGTCGCCCGTCTGAACCATCGTCTTTGATTTCGACAAGTGCGATTGCGTCAGTTGCTGAGCGCCCTGCGATGCCAACAACAAAATCGGGAAAGAAGCGCCGGCCCGTTGGGAGCAACAGGCGCGTTGCCCAAACTTCGTTGTCTGGGTTTCGTAACCACCATCTGACGACTCCCGTATCATCTTCGTCGAGAAACTCGGCAAAGTCTCGTTCTTCGTTGTTGAGGCGCTCAGGAAAGACGCCATAACCCGATCTGCGCGCCGGTTTCAGGCCTTCCGGCCAATATTGCTGCCGTGGAATAGGTTCGCCCCTTTTCACCACGACTTGGCGCCCGAGCGCCACGCGCATCGCCTCCTTGAGCCCGTCCGGCTGGCGCAATACCGCCAAATCGATTGCGCGGCGCAGATCGTTTGGCTGATAATCCAGGCCTTCTGCATCGCAGAAATCGCGCAACCGCTCCACCAGCGCGCGCTTCAATTCGCGCGGATCGATCGAATCGTTGAAGCTGAACGCAAGCTGCGCTTTTTCGGCAATGCGCGCGTTGGACATCAGCAAAAAAATGTCTTGTGAATTTTCTTCGTCATTGGCGAGAAAGAGGTCACGAAGGCTTAAGGTCGCCTTGCGCTTTCGTTTGAGAATTTCTTGTGCGGGCAATGCGTCGCGACAGAATTCATAGGCGATTTGCTTTACCAATTCATCCGACATTTCCCACGGCTGCGGCGTGGTTTCCTGGATCAGCGCCTCGGGAATGCCGAGGTCTTTGCGCAGATCGTAGCGCGTCGAGTTGCGATCGGCTTTTGCGGGCGGCGCTCCATCAAACGGTCGCATCTGCTCCTTTAACTTCCCAAAGAGCGGCATTTTGCTCATTTCGTTCAAATATTCGCCCGCTTGAATCGCCTTATCTTGCTGCTCGGCGGATTGTTGACGTGCGCTTTCTTGAACAACGCCCACCTCTATCAGGGCGCTTAGACGCCCCTCTCTTTCGATTTCGCTACTGGGCGGGTTGAACTTCAACAGCGCGCTTACCGAACGCGCTTCGCCCGTTAATGACTCTCGCATGTTCCCAAATTCGACAATATCGAGTTCATCGGTCAAAAGCTCGATGCTCTGCCGAACGGCCTTTAATTCAACAACCGCCGCGTTCAGGCCTTCCTGCAAGCTCGTATCGGTCAAGAACACGTAGGCACGGTCCAAAAGCGCGTCCGTCCCGTGAAATGGCCGCACCACCGGGTGCACGCGCATGATGCGTCCGACAATTTGCAAACCGAAATCCTTGCCCCGGCTTGGGCGCACCGAAACCAAAGTCCAGGCGCGCGGCGCGTCGAAACCCGTCGCCACCGCCACCTTGAAGATCAACACTTCCCGTGTTGGGTCGTATGCCAGCGTATGAAACTCCGGGTCCGGTTCGCCGGACGTATGCACGGCGATGGCGCCTTCCGGCACGCCGATTTCTAAGAGCTTAGTCTTTACCCGCTCCACAGGGCTTTCATCGCCAACTGCTTGATCCTCGACTTGCACCAACATGGGCGGCGTCACCGAAAGTCCCCTGTCGGCGAGGCGTTGCTTTATACGTTGATGTTGCGACCACCCGGCAGTCAAAGTTCCTTGTTCAATATCGATCAACTCTTCGTCGCCCGCCTGGAAACGCAAATAGCCGAGCATGAGGCCGCGCTTGTTCAATCCGGCGGCGACGACTTCCTCGCGTGCGATGACAATACGGCTGGCGACTTCAATTCCTGCGCTCTTCTCGAATTGTTCGAGTTTGTCGTCGTTGGGCGTAGCGGTCGCGAGAATGGACAAATCAGGCTGCAAGGCGTCGAGATAAAACTCCGCCGCCGCATGCGCCGTGGCTCCGAAATTTAGATGCGCTTCGTCAATGACGACGCCGATCATGAAACCATCGGAGCACAAGCCGTTGATCATGCATCGAGAGAAAGCGCGTCTTCCCTAGAACGGCGCACCTTGCGCGCATCCTTGTTGCGCGCCGCCACCGCCGCTCATGTTTGAATGAACAGGTCACCATCACGCGAGCCGCTCGGCTCGCGATCGGTGCAAATGTTGCGTATTCGCAAGGAACTACATTGTTCGACAAGCGCGTCGCGTGTTTGCGTGACCAGCCCGGCATAGGGCGCGAACCAAAACCACACAATGGGCCTTGGCAAGACGCCACGCAACGCCTCCAGGGCGCGGCCCAACATCAGCGTCTTGCCGGAACCCGTTGGCGCTTGCAGCAAGATCGCGCCGCTCTTTAGCGCCACCTCGCGCCTATGCAGTGGGTTGCGCCCGGAGATTTCAGCAACCCTCCGCATAGTCGCGACAAGGCCATCGACGGCGGATACTTGATAATCGGCCAAAGCAAGGCGCGCGACCGTCTCCACCGCGCTCATTGCTGCAACCTCTTCCGTCTCTTGGAATCGATCGCGGCGCTCTATCCGATGCTCGTGCTCATCCATGTTTTTCTCGACAATGCGCGCTATCATCATGCCAAGATGGTGCGGGAATGGCTCGCCCGGCCAGGGTGCCGGATCAAGCTGCATTTCATCCCGCCCTATTGCCCGCACCTGAACCCGATCGAGCGGCTATGGGCGGTCATGCACAAAAACGTCACCCACAACAAATGCTACGCCACATGCGGACAATTCGCGGACGCCACGCTTGATTTCTTGCGCGACAAAGTCCCCAAGAACTGGAACCGCTTCCGCGACTCCGTCACCGATAATTTTCGCGTCATCAGCCCAAAGGATTTTCGGGTTGCGACGTGAACGGGGTATAGCTCATAAGCGCCAGGAACGGACGTTCAACACCGACCCCTCAAACCGGACGTCTCGGGCAATTCCGACCGCGACGTTTCGATTAACTCGTCCCCGCTTCGATCCCGTCAATTCCACTACGGGGTGCAGCAGTTGGTCTCCACCGCGGAGAGCGGCGATGTGCGCAAAATACGTACTTGGCCCAAATCTCCGCCCAGCGGATCGGCGAAGCTGCCGTTCGGCTCGGGCAGCAGCTCGACGGCGAGCACGCTGATCGGCGTGTCTATTGGAAGTCCTGCGAGCTGGAGCGCGGCCCTCACTTCGGCGCCCGTCCACGTGACTTCTCCCTCGACGAACAGTGGCGCGCTCGCGCCCCCATGCTGACGCAGGGCGTGCAAGCGGCGCAGGTCGATCTGGATGTTGCGTTTCGTACTCGCATCAGCCTGCATCACGCGCGCGTACAGGACAATCCAGATTTCCGTGTTCGGCGGGTTCGGCAGCACCCGCCGCAGCCCGACATATGGGCAGGCGTAGGGCGCGCGGATACGGATGGCGTCGTCCGGTTCGACAATCACCGAACAGGCCAGCTCGGGCGCCGGATGCTGGACCCCTTTTAGCTGCAGGGACTCGCCGAAACGCCCCTGGGCCGTGGTCCAGAGCGGATCGGCGGCGGGGCCGCTGTCGTGGCCGGCGCGTATGTCGTAGGTGAAGAACGAGAACAGTTCCGGCGACCCCGGGTCGGTGTTGGGCGGCAGCGGCAGCAGGAAATGGCGGTCGCTGGTGACACTTGGTTCCAGCTTTTGCATCGTCGAGCGCCCGGCGAGGTCTTGGACCTGGCCCGGGGTGATGACGCGCACCAGTTCGGGATCAAGCGGAATGCCTTCGACCACCAGCGGGTCGGCGACCGGTTCCGTGCCCGGCAGCAGCATGGGATCGGCCGTGGTGCTCAGCGGTCTGACGAACCAGGCATCGCGCAGGTCGGCCAGCGGCTCGGCGAACTCGATCCACAGGCGTTTGGTGCGCGCGTCGGTAACCGCGTATTCGGTGTCGCGGCCATAGGCCGTGAGCGCAATCCCCGCCGCCACGACCTTCGGCACCTGCACCGGCGGCGTGACGATCGGGAGAAGGGTGTCGATCGACTGAGTGACACCGCCGCCCCCTTCGAAGCGCATCCGGACCCGGTACGTGACCGCCATTTCGTATGGGAATTTGTCCGGACCCCAAGCGCGGCGGCAGCGCGTCGATGAAGATCATCCGGGTGAACGAGCGCTCCGGGTTTTTTGCCGCCTGGACGTTGATGCTGTTCATTAGTTCGATCGTGCCGACACCCGCAGATTCGATCGGCGCTCCCGCCGCGTCGGGCAGCGTGACCGTGCGCGTTATCGTCAGCGTCGGCGAGCCGGCGCCACGCCATGTCCAGTCCCGGTCCAGCACGACCTGGACCGCATTGATCCATTGCCGGGCCAGTTCGGCCGGGTCGGCAAATTCGATGCTGGAGGCATCCGGCGCGGCGTGGTGGGTCAGGTGGGCGCAGCCAAAGACGACGCGGTCGCCGATGCGGCCCATCAGCATCGGGCCGTCGGCCATCAAATCCAGCGCGGCGGCGAGCCGGCCGAGCAGGGCGGGCGACGGTTCGTTCTGCGCGAGGACGGCGCGCAGCGCTGCCTTGGCGCCGATCGGATCGGGCCGCAAATATACCGAGCGCAGCATGTCGGATGGCGGCAGCGGACGCAGGATGCCGGATTCGGCAATCTCCGTCGCGACCGCGTGGAAGTCGATGACTTGCAGCCTTCCGACGCGCGCGTCGGGGCTGCCGAAATAGGACAGGTCGTTGTGCCCGAGCGCGCGCAGCTCGAGCCGGAAATCGCGTGCGGTGATGAGGTTGACGGGCCCGGCAATTGTGCCGTCCGCGCCAAGTTGGCCCGAAATATCGATTTCGCGGTAGTCGGCCGCGTCCTGCCACGCCAGTGCCAGATCGAGCGGCTGGGTCGACACCACCGGGAAGGCGCGCGTGGTGCGGTACCATTCGACAAAACCGTCGGCGTCCGCCTGAGGATCGAATTTGGGCGGCCGGACCAGCACGCGTATCTGCAGGAAGGCCGTATCGGGGTCGTGGACGGTGGGTGCCTCGGCGTCGGTCGGCAAACCGGCGTCGCTGGCGGCGATTTGGGCGAGCAGCGCCGCGCGCACGGCGGAACCGGCGGCAAATACGGCTTCCGGGTAGCCCAGCCGCGGGCGCCAGACCCGCACGCTCGGCACGGTGCCGTGGGGGCCGGGGGTGACGGTGTCGATATCGACGATGCTCGGCGCGCGATGGCGTTTCATGTGCAGCGGCGCGATCGGCGCTTCCCCGATGCGGCCCGGCGCGGAATCGGTAGCCGGCCCGCCACCGGTGGTGTCGGCCAGGCGCACCCGGAATTCGTAGCGGCGGCCGTAACGCAGCTCGACATCGTCGGCTTCGACCGGAATCATGGTTTGAGGCCGGCCGGGCGGCACATTCATCAGGCGCTGCTCGTCGGTGGTGGAGACGACCAGCGAGCCACCGCGCCAGTTGACGAACCAGGAGGGCAGCCAGATCTGCTGGCTGTGCTCGGTAGGCACCGCTTCCGACCAGCGTTCCTCCAGTGCCGTGCCCAGGTCGACGCCGACTTTGAGCGGCGCCATCACTTTTGACAGCGAAGTCCAGCCGGCCCCGCCCTCGGGGCGCACATCGACACGGTAGCCGAACACGCCGCGCGGCGCCAGCACCGGGTCTTCGCCGTCGGGCGGCGCGCCCATCGCCCGGTTCTGGCCTTCGAGGATATCTTCGTCGTCCCAGCCCAGCTGGACGCCTTCGTCGCGTCCGATCGGCGCGCCGTTGCCTTCTTCGTCGAGAATGTCGGCGCTGAGCGGCTGGCGCGCATGCACGATTTTCGAGAAGCCGTCGTCGAAGCGCAACGCCTCAACGAAGACCTTGTCGAAGTTGCCCAGCGTCGCGGCGGCGGCCGCGTCATCTGAGACGGGAAATACCACCGGTGTGAAGACGGCGCGCTCATCCGCCACCGGCAACTCGGGCACTCGCGTGGCGAACGCGCGCAAAAATCCCGGCGTGGCCGCCTGGACAAAATAGTCGCTGGCCGGCGCCAGTTCCACCCACAGCCAGCCGCCATGCTCTAGGCGCGGCGCGGCATCGAGCGGCACCTCCAGGCTGACGATCAGACCGAGCGCCTCAGCAAGGCGCGGCTGGCGCATCGCGAAGGCCAGCGCTTCGCCCCAGCCGATCACCGTTGGCGGCGCGGGCGGGTGAGGATCGGGCGGGCATCGCATCAGGCAGTGGTAGGTGTCGTCGATCACCGCCAGCGAGGTGCGCGGCTTGATGAATGCGAACGACTGGCGGTAGCTCAGCGGCAGATATTTACGCAGTTGCTTGGTCAGGTCCCGCCCTTGCGGCGCGAAGGTGTCGGCGGCAGCACCGTCCGGGATCTCCAGTGCGACCTTGATGGCGCTGAAGATCGCGCGCGCATTCGGGCTGTTGACTGTAGGCCGGACGGCGCCGGGATCGGGCAGCACTGTCGCCTGGTCCACCAGCGTGCGTTGCGGCAGCGCGCTCACCGTGTCTGACACGTTTACCGTGAACGCGAAGCGCGCGCATCGGCGAAGGCGGGCACCCCCGCGGGCGGGTTCACCAGTGAGTCTAGCGGGTTCCCGGTCGGCGCGATCAGCAGGCGGATCGACAGCGTGCGGGCAGCATGATCCCACCGCTGTAGGTAGGGCACCAGGGTGAGTTTGGTTGGGGTGGCCATGGCATTTCCTAGAACGAAGTCGTTTCGGTGACCTGGTAGCTCGCGCTGATCGAGAAGAACAGGAAGATGTCGACCTCAATCTTGACGGAGCCGTCATAGTCGCACTTGGTGGCGCCCGCATCTTTGTAGACCAGGCCTTTGAGCTCGGCCCGGATCTTGACCGAGACGATCACCAGGTTGACCCCGGCTTCGAGCGCGACTAGGCCGCCGTACTTAGTCTGATGGGCAATCGCGTCGTAGACCAGCACAAAACCGACGCCCAGGAAGGCGTATGCCTTGAACGGGCCGATCTTCCCCTCAACCCCAATGCCGACGAAGGCCATCAGTTCAAGCTTCTCGGCCGTGACCGAAGCGGACACGGACGTCAGGCTGAACGTGACCTTGCCGGTGATGATCAGGAACACGGCTGCCACGCCGACAGAGAGCAGCGGGACCTTGCCTTCGAGTTCGGCCCCGAAGATCGCGGATGCTTTCGGCCCGCCCGTTGCGAGATCGATCCCGGTGCTCTGTTTGACGGACAGCGTCAGCTTGACGCCACTACCGGCGGGGAAGGTGGCGATGACGGCGGGCGGTGGAACAGTCAGCTTGAGTTCGACTTCCACCTTTAATTCGCGTTTGGCATTGCTGGCGCCCAGGTCGACGGGCCCTTGCGTGCCGCGTGCACCAAAGAGGGGGATATATTGCAGGATATCCTCGATTTCCTGCAGGATCAGCGTTTTGATCTCGGCAATCTGCGGCCGCTGTTCGGTCGAACCGACAATGCGCATCTCGGAACCGCTGATCCGCTCCAGCCCTGAAATGTCGGACCAGAGGCGCAGTCCGGTAAAATCCGCCTCCCAGCGCTCTTCCTGCAGTTTCAGCGTGATCGTGGCCGTGTCGTAGATCAGGGTCGTGCCATGCCCGGTGTTGCCCGCGAGCCGCAGCGGGGTCGGATGGCCGTTGATTAGAACGGCCAGCGACAGCGCCAGTTTGCCTCCCGGGCCGACGTCGAAATGGTTCGAACCCGCAGTCATCTCAATGGTGTTTCCCGGCGGTGGGAACGCGCCTTTGGATGTCGAGCGGGCGTAGATATCGGCGAGCGCCGACTTGTAGCCGCTTTCCAAACGCGGGACACTCGCCGCCGGCACGAACGGGCGCGGGAACAGGAAGGCGTGGGTCGGGGTGCTTTGCAGCAGCGCATAGTCGTTGGCCGGCGCGGCTGACGTCAGCAGGTCGGCCGCATCGGCAAAGCGGTAGTCGCCCGGCGGCCGCCGCCGGGATCGAGCCTCGGCGCCGTATAAGAATTGTGATCGCTGGCGGCATAGCGCACAGGGTAGCGCCTGATCACGGGCACGCCGCGGTTCTCGGCCACCGGGACCGCCTCGCCGCCATTCGGCGGCACACTCGCCACCGGGCGCGTGACCACCGACCAGGCGCCCGTTTTGGGCAGGCTGGGTACGCCGCGCACCGTCGCGACGAATATTTCCGGCAAGTGCTCGATGAGGGGCACATCGTCCTCGTCAATCTCTCGGGCGGCGATCTGGCGTATGACACTGACGCCGATCTCCTCGGCCGCCTTCTCGTGCGCTTCCTCTTCTTCCACGCGAAGAGGCGCACACACCCGGAGCGGCCGTTCTTCCTGTATCTTGACGAGTGCCAGCGCTATCTCTCCGGCCAATGCCCGCGGTGCGCCCGGGCACACCTTCCAGCGCGACGTCGGCGTCTGCATAATAGGGCACCAGCTGGGCGGCGCCGTGAGTGAAAACTGTGCCAGGCGCCGGCCGGATATTGCGCACATTGAATAGGCCGCGGAACACGCCGGCGTCGAAAAGGTAGGGTGCAACGACGATGTTGCCCGCGTTGTCTGCATAGCGGTAGTCGAAGATCCCCGGCGTGAATGCTTGCCAGCCACTGTCGCGCCGGATCACGCCGCCACCTGGACGGCGCTCGATGGTCACCGAGCGCGTCAGGCGCACGCCCCAGGGATGCCATACGCTGTTGACCTTGATCACCTCAAGGGGGTACGGCCGATCATGTAGCGGAACTGCACCTTGGCCGCCTCGGCAAAGGCGGCGAACGGGTTGTTCCAGTCGCTGAAATTCGAACCGCCGTAGCCTGACAGGTCGATCCGCGTCACCGGCACCCGCGGACGCGCGCCCATGTCATTGTTGAAGACCGTTTCCACGCTGCCGGCTGGGTCCCCCGTGCTGCCGAGCACAGAAATGCCGAGCGGCGCTCCCGACGCCAGGTCGACACCGTTCAGCCACTGGCGCAGCTGGCCTTCGAATGTCGGCGAAATGCCACCAAGGTCGGGCCGCCCGCCTTCCGCGTGCGCGGTGACCTGGATCCCGCCCACCGCTTGTTCATCGGTAAATTTGGGGCGGGTCAGCGCGTACAGGTCGGCCTTGCGATCGGGCGTCTCCTGCGGTTGTAAGCGGATTACGGCGACCAGTCCGAACGGGAACGTGGTGCGAACCCCGACCGGGGTGCCGTCTTTGTAGGCGTCGAAGGTGCCTAGCAGCGCATCTTCCGGAATAATCGGCATCAACTTCTGGTAGCGCGCCCCGATCTGGGTGGCGCCGCCGTCGTTGGCCGCGGCCAGCGGCGTCGGGAACCAGCCCATGGTCATGATGTCCTGGTCGGCATCCAGGGTGCGCACCGGTTCCCACTGCACCTGCGGCAGCGCGATCACGCGCATGCCGTTAACCTCGGAATGAACCGCCAGGCCGCTGACCGGGAAGGCGCCCGATTCCGCGGTCAAGCCAGGGGGATTGTTGTTGGCATCGCGCTTGGCCTGGCCGCCGAAAGCGACCCCGAGCAGGTCCTGGTTGGTCGAGACATCGAGCAGCAGCAGACTGCACGCGGGGCCGGCCGCCTCGGTCATGAAGCGATCGATGATGGCGGTGCTTCTCTTGTTTTCCGCCTGGGCGATCTCGTCACGCCGGCCGCGCTCTTCCTGTTCGCTTTCCTGGGCGTGGCGCCACGCGAGTGCCTGCTGGCGGTCGAAGGTGCGTAGTTCCTGCTCGCGCTGGGTCAGGCCGACATCCGGATCGTGCCCGCGCTTCGGGGCCGGTTGCGGGTCGCCGGAGGAAGCGTCGCGCCCGCCGAGGGCTAGCCTGGGACCCAGTTGCCCCTCGAACGTCAGCACTGCCTGGGCGGGCGTGCTCCACGCCACGCGTGCCAGCAGCAGGGATTGTGGCACCTCCGCCCCCCTCCCCGGGCGGCGGATAAAGGCATTCGATACGTAGGGATCAGGCAAGGTGGGCGCCCAGTCGTAGACGCCGAACAGGAGCTGGGCGGTGCCGGCGTCGATCCGCGCCCGGTCCGGACCGGGGAGCTCGCCCCGCACGAAGATGAACGATGGCGCGCCGGTCCAGACGAGCGCGTTGCGCAGCGCGAACTGACGGGCCGGTCTATCGCGACATCGGCCTGTCCCTGAACCAGGAAGTCTTCGCCGTCGACGACATGACAGCGATAGAACAGCAAGAACGGTGCGGCGTAGGTCTGGCGCCAAGGCAGTCGTTTGCCGCTGCCGCCGGCAACGGTCCACAGCTCGAAGACGTGGGTAACGGGTGGAACCATCGGCGCGATGGCTTCGGCCACGATGGTGCACCCGAAGCCGGAGATCGCCAGCCAGGCCTGCGCCAACTGATGCGGGCGCGGATCCGGGTCGTACCAGCGCGCCGTCAGCCGCTTCAGCTGCAGCAGCCAACTGGCTGCCAGGGCTGTTTGGCCGAGGATCGTCGGGTCGGTCGCAACAACGACCGGCAGGCCGAGGCCCGCGCTGTCGACACCGGAGCTGCCTTCGAAATGCACCAAATCGTCGCCAATCGGACCGGCATCGAATTGCTGCGGGCGGACATCGTAGCCAAGCACAATCGTCCACAGTCGCGGGATGAAGGTCCAGGCCCCGGTGCTGGGCCCGAATTCGAATTGCTGGCCCCAGGCCTGCGCCTTGCCTGCCGTACCTTGCGCCGTTGACGTGCCCGCATCGAATTTGAAGGTCAGGGAATCAGGCAAGGTCAGCTGGGCGTCGGATGCGGCGCAGGCACCTGCGACGGGCGTCACCTGTTCAGCCGCCGGCGCGAGCTGCAGCACGCCGTTCAGCGGTGCGGCAATCTCGACGGTGTCGCCGTTGATGGTGGCGTTCTGGCCGAGTTTCAGCGAACCGCCCGTGTCCCCAGATGCTCGGAATGCGCCAAAAAAAGTAAATCACGGAATTCCAGCCGTGACATCAGACATTCGTCCTATACCGACATCTTCCGGTTTACCCGCTTTGTTGAGGTTGAGATTGCTGCGCTGCCGTGATGCTCCGGCACACCAAAGCCGGTGACATCGGCGCGTCGTGCGCCGGACAATGCCGAGTTGGTTGTGATCAAGACGCACCGCTCCCTTGTTTTCGCTCGAACGCAAGGACAATCGAACGCCTTACGCCGGCGCGGGATCGGGCGGCGGTCGAAGTTCCGCGATGAGCCGCAGAATGTCGGCGAACAGATTCCGTGGGATGGCGACCTCGGCCATCTGGAACGCGACATAGCGCCCATGGCTGACGACCTTCGCGCCGATCTTGATGAGCTTCTCCTTCAGACTCGTCAGCGACCAATCCTTGATCGGCTCCGGCGTCGCCAAAGTGCGCAGGAAATTGCCGAGATTGTAGGCCAGCGCATGAAGCTGGAGACGGACGGCGTTCGCGGCGAACTTCCGACTTGACAGCCGCGTCCATTTGATCGCGCCCTTGCCTTCCTTGAATCCATTGCTCGCATGTTCCGCGCTTGTTGTAGAAAGCAACGACGCGCTCGGCCGGGCGGCTCATGTTGGTGACTATAAAGCCGACACGCGGATAGAGTTCGCCCGGATGCCATTCGACCTTGGCGACGACGCGGCGGGATTTTGTCCAACTCCCGGCTTGATAGGTGAAGTTCGCATAGGAGCGCCGCACTTCGTTCGGCGGCCGCCCAATCGGGCGCGTCAGCAGATGGCCGATCCTTTCTTGCACGATGCGGTTCGCTGGCAACCGTATTGCGTATTTGATCCGCTCGGCTTCGAGAAACTCATAAACTTCGGGATTGGCGAAACCCGCGTCGGCCCGGAAATAAATGCGCGAGACCTTGCCCTGGTAGCGTTCGACAACCGGCTTCAGCACACCGTCCCATCCGTCGGCGCTGTGGACGTTGCCGGGACGCAACGCACATCGCTCCAGATCGCCGAACTGGTTGAACACAAACAACGGATGATAACAGGTGCAGTCGTAATGGCCGTTCCAGACGCTGTTTTCCTGTTCGCCGTGGGTCGGGCTGACGCTCGAGTCTATGTCGAGCAAGATACCTTTCGGTGGACGACGGGCGAGAACGCGGTCGATCCATTGGCCGGAAAGATCGCTGAGAGCGGACAGGTTCTTGTCCGCAGCGAGCCACTTCGTCTCGAATCGACCCATCTGGCTCGGCGAAGCGGCGCAACCGTTAGCCGCCTTGCCGCCGACGACCCATCGCATCGCCGGATCATGGCGCAGGCGTTCGGCGTCGTTCACGTCCTCGTATCCAGCGAGGCGGCCGAAGACGGACTGCCGGAACATTCCGGCCAATGCGTGCCGACCATTCTTGCCGGTGCGAGCGTCGGCGAGAACTTCGCTCGCCATCGCCGACAAGCCCAGCGCGTCGTCGAGTTCGCGATACGCCAGCAATCCAGCGTCGGAGGTGACGACCGAACCGCGAAACTGGAGCATCAATCGCCGGTCGAAATCGAGCCTGAACGCCCCGTCGTTTGATTCACCCGACGGGTGCGCCATGATCAGTGCCTCAATGTGCAAATAAGCTACTGGAAATAATAGCTGAATCGCCTATCTCGCTCTACAAACTTATTGCTTCATCCGGCGAATGCGGGGATAGCTCTGGCGCGCGCAGCTACCAATGAGTGTCGTTGGTATATTTGTTGGTATAAAAATTTTTGTTCGATTTTTTATTAAGTAATTTCAATTAGATACGCGCTCATTACGATTCCGCCCCTGGCACCAAGCCGCGCAAAAGCAAAGAGTTGGAACATGCCGGAATCGAGAAAGCCGAGCAACTTTTTCTCGATATGCGCTACGTTCCGGTAAATCCCGCGCATAGAATTTTGCCATTCATGCTGGCCTCCTTCCCAGCCAGAATGGTGAAGCGCGCGTCGGCCGGTTCGGGAATCCCGTTTCGGTCCTGGCTATTCGGGACAAGCTCTAGCGGGCGGTTCGGCATGACAAAAAAAACCGGCGGCTCACGAGGAAGTCGCCGGTGCCGGATCGGAATCAAGAACAGACGGGTCTTGCATCCGTCCGGGACATATCGGCGGCGGGGGAGGGCCGCTCGCCGAAACCTTCGTTAGGATTGGCCGCCCGTCAGCACCGTAACCGCGCGGCGGTTTTGCGACCAGCAGGAGATGTCGTTGCAGGTCGCGACGGGCCGCTCCTTGCCATAGCTGATGGTGCGAATTCTTGCCGCCGGAATGCCGCGGGCCACGAGATAGTCCTTGGTAGTTTCGGCCCGCCGCGCGCCTAGCGCGAAATTATATTCGCGCGTGCCACGCTCGTCGGCATGGCCCTCGACGGTCAAATTGTAGCGGCCATATTGCTGCAGCCAGCCCACCTGCTTGGCAAGGGTCGCCTGCGCGGTCCCACTCAATTCGCTCGAATCGCTGTCGAAGAAAACCCGGTCGCCGGCATTGATGGCGAAATCCTGAGGGCTGCCTGGTGCTGCCCGCCCGCCATTCAGGCCGGCGAGCGCCGCAGGATCCTCTGCGGGGGCCTTCGCGCAGGCGGAGATCGAAAGGGCGGCGCCCAGCGCGGCAGCGAATTTGAGTTCGCCGGTCCGCTGAAGAAAGCTCATCCCATATTCCTTCTGTGATCGCGGGGCAGGTCTTAAGACGTACCCTCCTTAGGTTAAGGGAATGTTCCATCAACCTTGTTTGAAGCTATCCAGAGAGCGTTGCATTTGAGCAAACCCGAATAAGGTTAACCGAAAGTTAATGGCGAGATTACGGCTAAGATGGAGTTCCTTCCCGCAATTGCAAAAATGTTGCCGCGATGCAACAAACCGCTTGTTCTCTTGTCAAGACTGAGAAGCGGACTAATTCAAAAGGGGGCTCCAGGACGGATCCGAACCATAATTTGGGGTCGGCACCGGAAATTCGCCGCGGCCAAACACGTCTGTCATAAAAATCTTCGCGCCGTCCTGCCCGCCGGGATCGCGAAAGAACATCAGATAAAGGCCGTTCGGAGCCCAGGTCGGCCCCTCGTTGTGAAAGCCTTCGGTGAGGATCCGCTCGCCCGATCCATCCGGTCGCATGACCCCGATCGCGAATGAACCGGCTTTTTGCTTGGTAAAGGCGATATAGTCGCCTTTCGGCGACCAGACCGGCGTCGAATAGCGCCCCTCGCCAAACGAAATGCGTTTCGGACCGTCCCCGCTTGCCGACATGACATAGATCTGCTGGCTTCCGCCGCGGTCCGATTCGAACACGATCTGAGTGCCGTCGGGCGAATAGGACGGCGATGTGTCGATCGCGTTGGAATCGGAGAGCCGCGTCGTCGTGCGCGAGCGCAAATCCATGGCGTAGAGGTTCGACGCCATCCCTCTCGCAAGCGACATCACGACCTTTTGCCCATCCGGCGAAAAACGCGGCGAAAAGGTCATTCCTGGGAAATTGCCGACGACCTCGCGCTGGCCCGTCTCGATATTCAACAAAAGAACTTTCGGGTCGGATGCGCCAAACGACATATAGGTCACATCTTGCGACGAGGGCGAAAACCTTGGCGTCACGACGAGGTCGTCGCCCCGCGTCATGTAGCGCAGATTGGCGCCGTCCTGATCCATGATCGCCAGCCGCTTGCGGCGGCGCTCCGGCGGGCCAGTCTCGTCGACAAAGGCAATCTGCGTGTCGAAAAAGCCTTGCTCGCCGGTAATCCGCGAAAAGATCGCATCCGAAACGATGTGCGCGACCCGGCGCGCATTGTTCGGATCGGTGACATATTGGCTGCCTGCGATCTGCTTGCCGGTCGCCACGTCCCAGAGCCGGAACTCGGTTTGCAGCCTCCCGTCCGAGGCCCGGCTGGTCCGCCCGGTCACCACGAATTGGGCATTGATCATGCGCCAGGAATCGATCCGCGGCGCCTGGTCCGGATTGGCAATCGTCTCAACGAAGGTCTTCGGATCGATCGGCGCGAGAAACACGGAACGCTTGAAATTATTGGTGACTATAGCGGTCAACTGGGCGCTGGCCGCCGCATCGCCGGAAAATGCCGTCACCGCGATCGGAATGGGTTTGAATTCTCCCGCTCCATGCACATCGAGATAGCGGTCCTGCTGGGCAAGGGCCGGCGGCGCGAGCCCTAAGCCGGCAAGCAAGATCGCGGCCGCCAGAAATGCGGTGAAAATTCCGATGACGGCATGGAGATTGCGCCGCGCTCGCGAACGAAGCAGGGAGAAGAAAAATTTCACAGCATTTCCTCTGGATCGAAGCGAACGACCCGGCCTTTCCATTGGTCGTAAAAGAGCTGGTATTGGGAAGGTATCCGTAGCGGATCGCAGCGCCGCACCGCCCGCATTGCGCTTTCGGCCAGAGCGCGCAAATTGGGGTCGGACGGCGGGTTGAGCAGCACGGGCTGGCCGATCAACGAACCGTCCAGCGTATATTGGACATGAATCTCAGGAACGTATTTTTGCTGCCCGCCGAGCCCGGCAAAATTCCAGCACCGCTTATATTGCTCTTGCAGCAGCCCGTCGAGCTGGTCCCAGAGGGATGGCGACATTTTGGCGGCGCTTGCCGCCGGCGAACCGAGCGAGGCCATTTGAGCGAGGTCGTGCCCGCTCGCCTGTTTTCCTTGCGGCGCCTCCTTGTTTAGAAACTTGGCGATGTTGCCGGGGTCGAATTTTTGTTGCGGCTCTGCGGCCTCCTCGCCGGACCTCGGCTTCGCGGCCGGCTTTTGTTTTTCCTTTTGCTTTTCCTGATCGAGCAGCTTCGCCAATTGATCCGGCTTGAATTTTGGCGCCGGCTTCTTTGGCGGCGCGACCGGCTTCGGTTGGACCGGTTCCGGCGTGGCTGTTTCCTCCGCTTCGTTGACCGGCGGTGGCGCAACGGACTGCTTGACCGGCTCGGATTTCGGCGCTGGCTTTGCGGTTTCCCGCGCCGGGCGCGGCGGCGAGGCTACGCCAAGTTCAGGCGGCTTAGGCGCCGCTTGCGGCTCGGCTTGACCCAAATCGGCTTGACGTTTCAGCGGCGGGGGTGGCGCGGCGACATCCTTTGGCGTGTCGCTTGGCGAAGGTTGCGGGTTTGGCTC
>QHBR01000198.1 GCA_003244015.1 Hyphomicrobiales bacterium
AATATTTTTCGAGGTGCCCCTTAATTACCAACCGCCCCAGCCGAAGCCGAAAGAAAAAGGAGAATAATAAGAGTAAGGATAAGAATAAGGGTAGGCATAAGAATAAGGGTAGGCATAAGGATAAGCGTAGCCCCCATAGGGGTAACCATAGCCACCGCCGTAATAGCCACGGCCATAATAGCCGCCACCGTAATAACCGCGACCGTAGCCACGACCGTAATAACCGCGACCGTAGCCACGACCGTAATAGCCGCGACCGTAGCCACGGCGGTAATAGCGGACATCGGTTACCTGGTTTGACGCCGCTGTGCTCACCGCGGCCGTATTCGACAGAACCGGGGCAGCCCACGACGGGCTAGCCGTGGCGATCGCGAATGCCCCGGCAACGCCGAGTATGCCGGAGGCGCCGAGTGCTATCGCATGTTTCATCGTCTTGGTGCTCATGGTTTGTCCTTTTCGTTTGCGCCCACTTCCGGGGCGCGCAGGCCGCGCCTGCTCGGGTGGCCAATGATAAGGCGGCGGCGGTCGAGCGGTCAATCGCGCGGTTGGGCGTCCCGGTTGAACGATTTGTTAGGCGGCATTCACGTCCACTTCTTCCCGAGTTCGTCTAGTTCCGGCCTTTTGGAGGTCTTCGGGGCTCATCACGATGCGAAACTTGCAGTCCGCCTCGAAACTCAAGAAGAAGGGCTCCGAGTAGCTCGGGATATCGGAGGCGCTTTGAACGTCGATGAGGAAGATTCCACATCTTTCTCCGTCTTGTTCCGTGAAGTAGACCGCTTCAGGTTTGATGGCATCGAGGATTCGCTGAAGAATCTGTCCTGCCGTTCCGTTCCGCACAAGCGTATTGAAGGGCTCATGGGGGATTTCGACGGTGAGTAGCATTTTCATGGTGCACGCCCTCCTTTCAAGTGATTCGTGGATGAGTTAGGACTCGTCAATACTCCATCGTGCAACCTCTGTCCCTTGGGCGTCCAAGATCCGGAACCCATGCGGCAGCGGCTTATGAACCCGCTGGACAACAGCGTTGGAAAACAGCGATTTTGCGTGCGCAACCACATGCGGAAGATCGGTGAGATCGGTCGTCATCCGATCGAGGACTTCGGGCGGGGCTCCTTCGCGAAGCACCCCAACAAATTCGATCCGAAACACGGGCGGCTCCTCCTTGTCTTGTTATCGTCGCGCAGCTCGGCCAACATGTCCCGAGGAGTAACGTAGGCGGCATCGAACAGCCAACTCAATTCGTCCCTTGGAGGATCAGGCGGTCCAGTGCAACGTCGAGCTCCGGCGCGTCCGGCAGCGTCAGACGAAATGCATCCTGGAGCGCTTCCCGTACTTCGGCGACGGTCGAGAGAAACTGGCGTTCGGTCTTCCCGCCCAAATGATGTATTGCGAATTCATTGTTGCGCAGAGTGTATCGCCGATCTTGGGCTGCCCTGGAGGCGATCAGACCGTGGATGAAGTGCGAGTTTGGATGGTTCAAAAGGTACCAATTTGTGACTTCGTAGTCGGGCAGGAATTGAGGTTGCAAGGCGAAGCAACATAGCGGTTTCCACACATTGCCAACGTTGGCTTGCATGATGAAATCTTCACCGGCCCGGACGAGGCGAAAAGACTCATGCGGCGTGGGTTGCTCGGTGCCGGTTCAAGGCGCAGGACTCCTGTGAGGGTTAGACCACCGAAGCCGACGTCGACGATGAATGGACGCTCGCCCATGTCGACCCGGAGCAGCATGTGTGTGCGAGGAGTGATGGCGCCTTCGGGTACGTTCCACAAGACTCGCGCCGCCAGGCCCGTGACTCGATACCCAAGGGCGTTCAGTGCACTCTTGAGGAGCAGATTCTGTTCAAAACAGTATCCGCCGCGACCCCCACGCACCATTTTCTCTTCGAGCGATGCGGGATCGAGGCGAACGGGCCATCTCAACAAGGGATTTAGGTTTTCAAACGGAATGGCTTCCGTGTGGCGAGCAATGATCCTCTCGAGCGTCTCCAGAGCCGGCGTGCGCACGCCCAGATAGCCGATCCGCGAGAAATAGGCACCGAGGCCGATGGTCGTTTCTGTGACTTCCTCCACTTCACCGCTCTGCGACGAGGGGCGAGGGACTCCCCCAGCTTCCCGTGAATACGAACTCGCTAACCTTCTTGCGCTGCCGCGCGGCGGAATCGCGCTGTTGTAGCGGACCGGGCAGGCTGGCCACGTTGCCCCGATAGCCGATCGCCAGCGCTGTCCAGGCTTCGTGTCCTTGCGGAATGCCGTACGTCTCTCGCGCCTTGTCAGGCAGTATGCCGATCATCTGATGCACGGCGAGGCCTCTTGCCGTCGCCTCGAACACTAGATTGCCCGCCGCCAAGCCCAGGTCGTGGATCGCGGCCCGATTGTCCCGGCCATTGCCCCCGAATTTCAGGCTCACTACACCCAACGCGAGGACAGGCGCCCGTTTCGCCCACGCTTGGTTTCCTTCGACCAGACAGCTGAGCAGACATTCGAACGGCTCTCGGTCCTCCTTTGTGGCAACGATATAGCTCCACGGTTGCTCGTTGTAGGAAGAGGGCGCCCAGCGCGCGGCCTCAAACAACGAGCGCAGGTCAGATTGCGATACAGGCCGGTCGTCAAACGCGTAGGGACTCCACCGTCTGGCGATCAACTCGTGGACTGGATAATCCGTATCCGCCGTCTTACCGGTTGCCAGCATAACTTGCCTCCACTAGTTCAACAATCAGCGGATTTGCTGACTCTTAATCATTAATCCGAGATCGTCCAGCCAAATATATTCGCGCTGGGTCACCCCGCTCGGGTCGGTCTCGGCGATGATGTGATCGACCGATTGCGCCGGGGGCGGAGCGCCTCGTTCTCAATTCCCCCCATATCGATGCAAGCTCGCCTCGACTGCGGACCTCTCTTGCGCCGAAAGCTTGGCCAATTCGCCGTCGAGCCAGGTATCCGTGACGCCGGCGGCTCTTGCGAGAAGATGCCATTTCATCGCTTCGACCATATCCTTTGGCACTCCGCGCCCGGCCGCCAAAAGACGCGCGGCACGGTTTTGCGCGACGGGATTGTTGCGCACCGCCGCCTTGAGTAAGAGCTTGGCCGCCGCCGTCTCATCCTTCTCGACGCCGATTCCGTTGAAAAGCATGATCGCGTATTCGACTTCTGCCGGAACGTTATCGTCCTTTGCCGCGCGGCCAATCCACTGCGCGGCTTGCTCGTCGCTTTTTTCAACGCCGGTGCCATTCCTGTATAATAGGCCCAACGCATAGGCGGCGTCGGAATAGCCAAGTTCGGCCGACTGCCTGAAGAGTCGCGCGGCCTTCGGGAAATCCGCGGCGGCGCTATCGTTTTCGATGGCCAGAACGCCAAGGTTATAGAGCGCGCCGGGATGGTCTTGCGCCGCCGCCTGTTGGAAAAGCCCGGCCGCGCCGGCGCGATCCGGCGGCACGCCCTCGCCCTTCAGTTTGGCGATCCCGAGAGCGAAAATGGCCTGCCGGTCGGAGCGCTCGGCCGCGAGCTTGTACCAGCGGGCTGCTTCCGCGGCGTCGCGCCGGACGCCGAGCCCTTGCGAATAAAGCTCTCCGATGAGGGTCATTGCCGGTCCGTCGCCGGGATCGGCCTCGATCCGCTTCATCGCCTCGCGCATCGCGGTCGCATAATAGCCGCGCTGATAAGCCGCGAACGCGAGATCCGGCGCGCCGCCCAGCCGGGTTGGAACCGGCAAGGGGTCCGTCCGCGGCGGCGGGTTGGATTGCGTTGCGGCTTCGGCCAGTTGCTCGCCCGGCGGCGCGGCCTGCGCGTGCGCGAAAAATTCGCCGCCTTGCAAAACCGCCCATGCCGACGCGAAGCCGGCGCAAAGCCGCAAAACGCGGTTGCCAGAGCCATCGGTCATGCGGCCGCTTCCGGCGTTGGCGCCATAAGGCGGGCTGCGTCGCCCAAGGTCGCCGCGGCGCCACGCGGATCGGCGAAGACCGCGTCGCCAAGCGCAATGAAATCGGCCCCGCCGCGAACAAGATCGCCGATCGAGGCAAGATCACGCGCGTAACCAACGCAAGGGACGTTGAAGATTTCCGCCCACCAGGCGACGCGCTCGACGACGGCTGCGTGCGGCTCCGCGCCGCCGGGCGCGCCGAACATCACATAGTCGGCGCCCGCCTCGCCAGCGGCCATCGCCGCGTCCCGCGTCGGCAATCCTCCGGCGCCGACAATGTGGCCGGGCTTTATCGCGCGCAAAGCCACGTCGAGCCTTTCCCTGCTTCCATCGATATGGACGCCATCGGCGTTGACGCGGACCGCCCATTGCGGGTCGTCCGCGACGAGGCAAGCAACGCCGTGCCTTTGCACCAAAGGGGCGAGCGCGCGCACGATCCTCTCTTTCGCGCCGTCGTCGTTCGCGCTGGTTCGCAATAGCACGCACGCCACGTCGCACACAGCCACCGCTGCTTCAAAAACGGGCGGGTAAGGGGTCCAGTCGGCGATAGGCGGCGTGATCAAATAGAGGCGAGGCGCGTCCTTTAGCATGGCGCGAGGCAGCTCCGGCGTGGTTTCATCATATTATCGGAGTTTGCGACGGATTTATGCACGAAATTAGCATCCACGATGTTCCATCCTGGGTCAGCTTGCCGGGAACCCCGCATCCGTGCTACCCGCAGCCGCGGGAGATTCTTTCACGATGGCTGACGGACAAGGCAACGGCAACGGCGCGCAGGCCGACACTGCGCCTTCGATCAACGCGATGGTGCAATACACCAAGGATTTTTCATTCGAGAACCCGAACGCGCCGCGCTCCCTGGGGCCGCAAGAAAAACCGCCGAACATTGCGATCCAAGTCAATGTCAACGCGCGGCAAGTCGCGGAAACCGACTTCGAGGTGAATATTCTTCTCGAAGGGTCGGCTGGCGAGGGCGCTGGTCTTCTGTTCAAGTTCGAGCTCGACTATGCTGGTCTATTCCGGCTGCGCAATATTGCCCCAAACGACATGCATCCGGTCGTCATGATCGAGTGCCCGCGCCTTTTGTTTCCTTTCGCGCGCCAAATTATCGCCGACGCCGTGCGCGCGGGCGGCTTTCCGCCGCTTTACATCGATCCGATCGATTTCGCCGCGCTTTACCGCAAGCGTCTCAGCGAGGCCGCCGCCAAGGCGCCGTCTCCGGCAAGTTGAGCTTTTCCGCGACGCGCTGACGAAGCGCATCAATCACGAAGAAATCTATTCGGACAGCGAAGCCTGCACAAATCCAGCCGAGAGCTTCTTTTCTCTTCTACGCCGTGCCGAAATTGGTACGCGTGGACGCTGTCTGACAGACTACGATTCCGAAATGGCGTGGCGCGCAGATAACCGCCGGACTAGCAATGGCGAGCTGTACCTTATGGCGGGGGGTTGCGGCGTCGCCGCACGGCAACTCTGTTTTGCCAATTTCACCAATAACAAAAATTAGTCCAATAGCCCAGCGATTGATAAAAAAGCTTTGCCGTGCTCAATAAGTTCTTTTAATAAACTATCGGAGAAAACCCACATCATTAATTATCAAACCGTACACAGCCATAACCACCAGTGCGCCAGCAAGCGACAGGCGTATCGTGTCCATCATGGTAATCTCCACACTTTAGGCAAACCACTAGTCCCGACCAAGCAAGATCGCCGCCCAATTCCATGATTCACGTAACTCTTTACCTCCTTCTGTTAAATGAAGCTTGACGAATTACAAAATACGTCAGCGGCACCTTACGGCGGATCAAGGATATATGCGCTCTTGACAATTTGTCAATCGCGATCGGGATAAAGAACTAATGATGCGCTCTAACTCGTCGGGCGTGCAGCACTGTGACCGTTGTGGATTCTGCCATCCCAGCATGATGCTACGCAGCTGGCGACGCGGCCATATCGTCTAAGTTGAGCTTGCTACATAATACCGCGAAAATGGACTCTAAGCCTGGTCCGCCCCGAAGCGAAGCAGGCCGGAACCATGCGCCTTGAGCCAGGCTTCCGCGCGCGCCGTATCAGCCGTCAAGCGCCCGACCGCCGCCCAAAATTTAGCGGAATGGTTCATGTGCAAGAGATGCGCTGCTTCATGCGCCGCGAGATAATCGAGGACGAAACGAGGCGCCATGATCAGGCGCCAGGAAAAGCTGAGCGAACCCGACGAGGAGCAAGATCCCCACCGGCTCGTCGTATCTCGCAAGGCGATCTTGCGCGGGCCGACCCCAAGTTTCTTGGCGTGGCTCGCGACGGAGGCCGCAATGTCCCGCCTGGCCTCCTTGACGAGGAAGTCGCGCACCCGGCGGGGCACGAACGGCGCCCCGGCGCTCACGCAGAGCAAGGGCCCGGCGTTGCTCCCCGGACTTGCCGCGCCGTCTTCGATCCAGACTCTCCCGCGCTTTGCGGGACAATGGGTAATCCGATGCAACGTTCCGCGCAAGGGAACGAACGTTCCCGGCTCGAAGGGGATCATTTCCGGTAACCGGCGCAGTTTTGCGCCGATCCAGGCCGCGTGCCGGCCAGCGAAGGACTTTGCCTCGCTGAGGCTTCCCCGCGCGGGCATTGTCAAAACAACGTCCTGTGTCGCCGCCCGGACCCGCAAGGTAAAGCGGCGCGCGGTGGCCATTCGCCGCAAATTGATGCGATAGGTCTCGCCTGCGTGAGAGACGTCGAGATAGGCGATACCGGAAACGCGGGGCGCGTTGTTTCGCGGGAGGCGCGGCATGGCCTCAGAATAGCGGGAGGCCGGGTGAGTCGCTAGAGCTTGATCGGTGAAAATTCGCGCGCCCCGCGGATGGTGGTCCGGGCAAAATAATGAGATAAAGTTAACCGACGCGAAAGATGATGGTGCGCTTTCCCGCACCGAAGTCGCGGCTTCGCTTGGACTCCGGGCGAACCCGAGTGTTTCCACCCGCTTCAGGGCTCTCGCCGGAGCCCTGAAGCCCGTCTCAAGGGCTCGCGACCGGCGCCGATTGTGACCCCGCCAAAGGCCATGTTTCACTCGTGATTTAATGAATGAAAATAACACTTGACATTATGTACCCAGTACGATAGTCGAAAAATTCAGCAATCTAAAAGCATTCGCCAAATGTAGCCGTCTGGGGTATATGCGACATATCGTCGCTAAATGAGATGATTTGGCTAGATTAAGAGGACGTTGCTAAAATTGCGCAAGACGTGCTAGAACTAAACCGGGAGGTGATGAAATGACTAAAGCTTTCGATGTTATAGAACACGCAGGAAATGGACAAGTCGACGGGGTGACCATGGACCTTGCTTCCTTTTCAACGGTCCTTCAGGCTATCTTCGCCGAGGGGGCTGACTATACGAAAAAGTCAGTGGAAATCCGCCTGACCCTCGTCGAAAAACTGCTAGGCGCCAAGTCGTTAGAGACCGTGATTCAGATCCAGTCGGATTATGCCAAGACGGCGTACGCCGCCTTCATCGCGCAGGCGACCAAAATGGGCGAACTCCATTCCACCCTCGCCAAGGCAGCCTTCAAGCCGGCTGAACAGGCGATCGCCGCCATGCAAGGCATGCAGGGCACGAAGCAATAGGCTTCTTTCGATCTGCGCGTTGGGTCTCTACGCACAGCGCTTCCAATCAAATGGACTGAAATTAACCAACAAATGGACTGAAATTAACCAAAAATTCGCGATGGGATTTTGGGGCGCGCGGGCGCGCGGGTCTAAGGTGGATTTTCAGCCCGTCTTGCGTCGCATGGCGGGCGCCAGCGCCTTGTCGGAGCCGCGTGGCGGCGTTTCGGCCGCCGGTTCTGGCG
>QHBR01000079.1 GCA_003244015.1 Hyphomicrobiales bacterium
AGCCGACGGCCGAGATCGAGCTGATTGATTTCCGCGTATCGTCGAGCGCCTTCGGCGTGTAGGGGTCACCTTGCCGAAGATAGATAAAAGAGCGGACGACCGAGGGATCGAAGGTTTGGGGGCCGCTGATCGAGACCTCGCCAAAACCGGCTTTGGGGCCGGGGTCGACGGTAAAGGTCACGCCCATCGTCAATATCGCATGGTCGATCGTCGGGCGGGGCAGCGGCGCCTTGACCAGCGGGCGGCCCTCGGCGCGGAAATGATCGATAAGGCGCGCATTGGCTGCGCGCAGATCCGCGGCCTTGGCCGGATCGCCCGGCCGCAGCTTCACTATGCGGGGCGGCAGAACGTCCGGCGAAAAGGGCTCACGTGTTGCAAGATCGACGACTGCAATATTGCGCAGCCTAAACTGCGGTCCTGTATTGACCGTGATCGTCACGGGCACGACGGCGCGACCTTTGTACGCATTCGCCGTCAGCGCAATCTTGTCGCCGCCGTCTTGTCCAAGCTCGACCTGAATCGCACCGACCGCAGCGAAGATCCGCGCATTGTAATAGCCCTCGCCCCAGAGAGCATCGATCATGGGCGCGAAATCGGCATTGAGCCGCCCGGCTAGCGCCTCGCCGTCGGGCGGGGGATCCTGCCTCAATTTGTAGAAATTCGAACTGACCTGCAACGCGTATTTGACCCCGTCGTCGCCTTGGACGATGAACTCGATCCTATAGGGAAGGGTCGTTGGGGACGGTTGCGGCGGCTCGTCCGAGCCGAACAAGCCGAAGAAGTCAAACGCCAAGGCCATTGCCGGGACGGAGATGACGACGACTGCGATGAGGGGCGTGAGAAGGGGGCCGAAAATTGAACGCCTTTGAGTCCATAGCATTACGCAACCCACTAGAAGCATTACGCAACCCACTAGCATTACGCAACCCACTAAAGCCAGCGTTTGCTCCCAGCCCGGCCCGCCTTTTGAGCTGCCTCACCCGCCCCTCAACCGCCACACTGAAGGCGACGCGATGCGCGGCTTTAAGGCTAGCCCCGCGTCTGAGGCGAAGGCCCCCATTCTTCTGGTCCTTCGATAAGGACGAATTTATGACCGCAACACGCTACTATTGAGTTAATGGCGCAGCGAGGGAGTGAGTTCATTGCGAGCAGAACGTGTCGTGATCGGCTGAAAGGATACGCGCGAAACGCGCCGCGCCGTACAAGACGCGCTTCCATTCCTCCACGAGGCCGCATGGGTGACGGTCGTTGAAATCTGCGGGTCAGGCGAAGAAGGCGCCGCGCAGGAGCACATCGGCGACGTGGTCCGCTATTTGACGCGGCACCGGATCAACGGCGGTGCTCGCGTAATTGCTAATCAGCAGGGATCTGGTGGGGCTCAGCTGATCAAGCTCACGCAAGACGAAGGCGCCGACTTACTTGTGACCGGTACTTACGGACACAAGCCGCCTCGGCGAATGGATCTTTGGCGGGATGACACGGGACCTGCTTGCAACAACCTCGATTTGCTGCCTGATGTCTCACTGACGGTCGCTGCCCCGCGAAGGGTTATGGAGAACGGCGCAAAGACCGGCGAACCGTCGGCAATGCACCTTGCTTTCCTGAGAGCGATCGGGCTCCTTTGGTCGCGCGAGTATCTCTGCTGGCTCCAGGCTTAATCTCACCCAATTCCTTCGTCAGAACGCAATCCAAATGTAGGCGAAAATGGTGTTGTTCTGAGACGCATTGTGGAAGGCACCATCGAAATTATTGACCCCCCCGAAGAGCTGCAGATAGTGGGTATAGGATACGCCAATGCGGGCATTCGCCCAGGGCCATACCGATGGCCCGCCATTGCTGAACGGCAAATAGGCGGCATCGAATATGAGCCCCTGGCCGTTTGTTGGCAAGCGAAGTGGCGCCAAAGAGCAACGCATCCGCTGACCCATAGACGCTGAAGTAAGCAGCCGTCAGGCTGATTGTGTGATCATACACGTAACCCAGCGATGCCCTAAAGGTCTCGAACGTATTGTAAGGGTTGGACGAAAGTCCCTGGAGAAAAGATGAATAGAGGTGCTGCTGTTCGTTGATGTGCGTGATTTTGGCCGTAATGATATGCGGGTTACCGATGTACTGATACTGCGCATCAAAGCCGATATCCAAAATCTGGTCAAAAGCGAAGCCCGTAACCCGCCCGGGCAGCAAATTGGCCGCTAGGCCAAAGGTGCCGATCTCGAGAGAGTGCTCGTCGTAATTAAATTCAAGAGCGGCGCGCCAATAGGGCGCGGCGCCGTCGATCGAGAGATCGCCGATACCCGGCTCGCCGAGCACCTCCAGCGCCTGCCTGGAGAGGTTTTGGTAGACGCTCCCTTCGAGGTAAAGCGTGTCATTCCAGAAAGGTATATATTCCTGTTCCGACGACTTTGCCACCAAGAGCCCCTTCGATCGTTGTACCGGGCGGCGCAAACTGGGGGGCAATGGTCGAGGCTATATAAGGAAAACCCCAGGCGGGTGTCGTGTTCCACACATCGTGAACGGTCGGATTGTTATTGACCGACACGCCATAAATCAGATCGAGACCCAAAAAGCGTGCCGTATCCGCATAGCGGATATCGGAATTGTCCAGAAATGTGTGGTTCGATGCCGTGTCATAGGTGCCCTGAATCAAGGCGCCAATATTTCCGTAGATTTGGCCGCCGTAAAACACGCTTGCTTGCTGCAGGATCGTGTTGTTGTTGGTATGGGCGTCGCCTAGCGGCGGCGTGTCCTGGTTGCGGGCGGTGTGCGTGAAGGTCGGAACCAGCATCGCTGCAAGGGGCGGGGCGTCCTCAAAGGTCAGGCCGCCGCCCAGCGTGTAGCCATTCGGGCACCTCGAAAAATATTC
>QHBR01000209.1 GCA_003244015.1 Hyphomicrobiales bacterium
CGAGCGAGAGCAACACAGCGCGGAGGAGCTGTCGCTCCGGGTCGCGCGCCTCCTCGGCGGCAGTGGTCAGCGTATCGTAGCCGAAGACCGCAAAGAAAACGACGGCCGCCCCCTCGACCACGCCCCCGAAGCCGTAGGGCATAAAGGGATGCCAGTTGGCGGTGCGCACGTGAGGCAGACCGGCGGCGATGACGAGGACGACCGCGGCGATCTTGATGATCACCACGGCCGTGTTGAAGCGCGCACCCCATTCGATGCGCAGTGTCAGGAGGCCCGCGACCGCAAGGCTCCCCAGCATCGCGGGGAGATCCAAGACGTGGCCTTCGCCCGTTCCCGGCGCGCCCATTTGTTGCTCTTGAAGGTTCCCGCTTTATAAGGCAGCGCGTGCGTTTCTTGAGGTCATAGCACTAGACGTTTGCAATAGCACAATCATTAGCCGGTTCGATCATAGGGTCGATCGATCACATGTGTTGTCAAGATGCATATCATGTACCTCTCCGCGATGGGTGCCGCGGTTATGGTTAAAGGAGTTATGGTTAAAGGAGTTATGGTTAAAGGATATAACCTCGCGGCCACAATTGACGAGTAGCCTCCAAATGTGCAACCTATGCAGCGTCACCACAAGCCAAGAGGCCATGCGTCGCCTCTTTCGGGTCACCGCGACTCGACTGACAACCTTCCCGGCCTTCCGGCCGTCTACCCGGACACGATGGCGCCGGTTGTTCCTACCGCCCACGATGGCGAACGCGAGCTTGCAATGATGCGCTGGGCTTCCCGCCGCCGCCAAACCTCGGCAACGCGCCAATCACCAATGTGCGCAATCTTAAATCGCCCTATTGGCGCGGCTGGTTCAAAGCAGAATGGCGCTGTCTCGTTCCGGCAACGTCCTTTTGCGAATGGACCGACAGTCGGACGAAAGTGACCCACTGGTTTGCCCTGGACGAACGCCGGCCGCTTTTCGCCTTTGCAGGGATTTGGCGGCTATGGACCGGCGAGCGAAACGGAGAGACCGGCGAGCATCAGCTATTCGCGTTCCTCACCACTGAATCGAATGACGTAGTCCGGCCAATTCATGCCAAGGCCATGCCGGTGCTTTTGACGATGGCGGAACGGTGGGACACACGACTTACGGGCTCGGTCGAGGAAGCGACGGCGTTGCAAAGGCCGTTGCCGAACGATGCCCTCTGGGTCGTTGCGACGGGCGAGAAAAGTGATCATGCACCTGTTGACGAATAGCGCCGCATCGACTTCATTGCCTGAGTCCGATTTCGGACTGGAGGAGGACTCTACTGACGACAGGCGCTACTTCCGAGATGCGCCAGAACCAGACCTTCCCGGCGTCGTCATCGCCCACGCAAGACACGCCAGAGAATGACCGCCACAATCAGCGCAAGGACGGGAATCCCTATCAGCAAGACACTCAATACAATGGCGACCAAAATCGCGGTCAGGATAACAAGCAGCAGCAACCCGATAATGACTGAGAATAGTCCGGGCCTAGCGAAATGAACGCGGCGGCCGCCATAGGAGCCGACCCAAATCCATACCCGGCCCTCACCGCGCGCTGACCCTTGGTCGGGCCGCCCGGGCTGAATGGTCTTCGGCTCGAAGTGTCGTTGTGTGTCGCCCGGCGGCGCTCGTTTTTCCATGTTTGGTATCCATGACGGGCGCCCAGCGTGGAGGGGCCCGCGAGAATCTCCCGACCCGAACTGGTCGGAACTTTTTTACGGCACCCGGTTCTGCCCGTCATTGCCCTGTCGAGCTTATCATGAGCGATGGTTCCGGGCCGTTTTCAGATCGTGGCCTGTAGGTCGTTGACGAATAACGACGGCATCCCCATTGAGCGGCATGGCGGTCCTGATCGGCTATTTACAATTTCACAATTCCAAGTAAACTTTATATTTCAATCGATGAGGCGGGACGACGTTTTCAATGTCGGCTCGTATCGCAAGGGGGATCCATGCGAAGTCGCGGTCGAGATGGCGGCGAGCGACGAGCCGGAGCGAGCTCGCGCTTCCATCGTGCGGCGAGTGCGGCGCTGATGACTTACCCGGGCGTCGTTGGCGTTGGTTACGGTCACAGGGAGCGCGGCCGGGTCATCACCGACCAGATTGCATTACGCGTCTACGTCACCGCCAAGAAATCGCTAACGGAGCTTCGCCCGCAAGACGTGCTTCCGAGCAACTATGGGGCGATCGCACCGATCTGCATCGATGTCGTGGCTAGCGGCGGGGTCGGTATTGCCTGTTCGTCGACGCCCGACCTCTTTCTAGGCGACGAGATAGCCCGCGACATCGACACGAACTCGATAGAGCAACGCGGTACGATCGGCTTGATCGTGACGAAAGACGATGGCGGGCAGACAGGGCGGTTCATTCTGACGAACGCCCATGTTTCGGACACAACAGGTCAAGCGCCAAATAGTAATATTCCAAGCCGTACAAGACGACCTATTATTAGCCCATTGCCGTCGTGCGAACGGGCGTCGCGGCAGCCGTGGTCCAACCGGACAATTCGTGTGCTACCTGCCCGGGACAACTCGTGCGCTTACGACAGGCTGACCAAGGTCTTGCGGTAGCGGCTCCTGTGATCTATCATGCATTGTGGGGCAATTACATGGAAGCCGGTGGCACCACTGCGCTTTCGGGCCTTCCGATCAGCAATCCGCCGGGGCGGTTCATGCCACCCATCCGCGATTTCAGCAATCAGAATCTCGACGTTGATCTGCCGATCTTATCGTGGCGGCAACCACCGGAACCGGATTGAAGGTTTGCCGCGAACTCTACCCCAACAGCTATCCCAAAGGCATCGCCGTCACGAACGCGGAAATAGTCCGCTTCAACATCCAACGCGCGGATTTTCACGGCGAGTGGAATTATAAGATTGCTCCATCAAACCAAGCAATGTAAACGAAGCGATGGTTTCCCGACAGGCCCTAAGCTACGGATCCGGCGTCCGGTTCGGCGGGCGCATAGCTTTCTCGATAAATTTCCGGCTTGCAAGGATATTTTTCGCCCGTAATCCCAGGGACGATCCAATCGTGGCTTGCGGCTATTGGCCCTTCGAATGTCTGCATCGCGAGCGGATGTAAATCGTCATATCGCTCGGCGTCGACGATGACCGGCGGTTTTCTGAGTTTGCTCGTGACGCTGTCTTTTTCAAACTTTCCCCCTGCCAAAGTGCAACTGGCCATTGTCGCTGGGACGGCGCCCCAAAACGCAGAAACAGATATCCCGCAGCGACTTGTCGACCCGCCGACCGGCATGATCGTCGGACACGACATACTCAACGCCCGATAGCCCGCGTCTTTTAAGGGCCGCTGACAAGTCCTTCCAGGACGCGCGGCTCTCGCGATTGGCGAGCTCTAGAGGCCGAGCACTTGGCGCCGCCCTTCGAACTCCACCGCAACTGCGATGAGCACTGCAGGGCAAGCGATCCCGCCGGCTTCGCGGATACGCTCGTAACGCCCATCCAAGATAACATTAGGGGAAGGCGTCCTCAGGCCGGCGCTCGGAAAAGGCCTTCAGGCTCGCGTCCAGTTCTTGTTGATCGCGCTGATCGAGGAGGCCGAGAACGCGTGGCCGCACAGTTCCTCGATGATCGCCTTGACCTTCCGGGTCGAGACCCCTTGAACGTACATCTCGGCCAGCGCCGCCACCAGCGCCTTTTCCGAGCGTTGGTAGCGCTCGAACAGTTCCGTGGAGAAGCGACCGGCCCGGTCCTGCGGCACTCGCAGCTCCAGCCTCCCCACACGGGTCACCGAGCCGAGCGCTCGTAGTAGCCGCTGCGATAGAAAAGCCGCCGCTCCGTGCGCTCGCTCTTCGCCGCTCCAACAGCCTCCGTCATCTCCGCTTCCAGAGCCGCATGGACGAAACTCTCAACCGCCGATCTGAGGAAATCTTGGTCCCGCTCCAGCAGCCCTTTGAGATCGATGATCTCGGCCTTACCTTCTCGCTTGGTCATGGTGTGCACCCTTCCACGGGGTTAGTGACTTCAAACATCGCCCGCATACCATGACCGCCGCCGCGTCCGATTTTGCTGAACCCTTTAGGACACTACCCCGCATACTTTTTGAACCCGATTTGCGGGAGGGGGTCATGTGTGGATGGCCCCGGCTTGCCAGGATTTTTCAGTTGCGGGCGTCACGTTCAGCCATATCCATGGCATGAGGTGATGCGGACGCGTCCGGCGGCCAAGGCCGGCAAAGCGTCTTGCTTGGGCGCGCGGAGATGCTCCATGGTGAGGTCGCAGATCGCCTCCCGCCAGGTGTCGTTTGTCGTCCCGGCGAGCGCTCGCCTCCGCCGCAGACAGCGTTCGCCGCCGGGAAAGATTCGCACCCCATGCGGGCGCCGCTTGATCTCCTGGTTCAAACGTTCGAGCATGGTGGCGCTCTTCATATGCTTGATATGCTTGATATGCCAGGGATTTTGCCGGGACGAGCGGCGCGCGCGATTGGCGCGCTCTCCGGCGAGCCCTTGGCGCCGCCCTTCGAACTCCACCGCAACGGCGATGAGCCCCGCCGGGCAAGCGATCCCCCCGGCTTCGCGGATCCGCGCGTAACGCGCAGCCAAAATGACGTCGGCCATGATCATCTCAAGTGGAATCGCTCATGGTCTCTATCTATTTGTTTTCTCGCATGTCCTTATCCAAAAAGCCGAGCAACTTTTTTAAGGACATGCTTGTCTTATGACGTTTCCGCCCGTTTCAGCCAAGATGGGCTGCCGCCGGCGAGCCGCGAGCGCGCCGGCGGCGGTAGGGGACGGGTCGTGGACATGCTGGCCATGATGGGCCGAGTTAGAGTGCGGCCGCCCCTCTCTTTTCCTTGCAGCCTGAACGGATACAAGGGCTTCGCGCCCGAATGACAAGCAGAGGACATGGAAAAGACGAACGGCACGATAGCTCAAACCATCGGCGTCGACATCTCCAAAGATACACTTGACGTCCATCTCCACCCCGCCGGCGCGGCGCGCCAGTTCAGCAACAATGCCAAAGGCTTCGCAGCCTTGATCGCGGGGCTTGAGGAGAGCTGGGCGAGCCGCATCGTGTTCGAGCCCACGGGCGCCTATCGTCATGCTTTCGAGCGACGGCTTGGCCAGGCAGGTCTGCCGCTGGTCAAGGTCAATCCCTACCAGGCGCGCTGGTTCGCCGAAGCGATCGGACGGCGGGCCAAGACCGGCGCTGTCGACGCCGCCATGCTCGCCCGCTCCCGCGCGCTCATGGAGCTCCAGGCCCGCCCGATTGCCGGCGAGACCCTCGATGCCATGAAAGAGCTGCTGGCCGCGCGCCGTGGCTTGGTCAAGGACCGCGCCGCCGCCAAGGACCGCGATCGAACGCACCGTTCGCCGCCGCTCAAACGCGCATCGCCGCCCAACGGCTTCGCCAGATCGAGCGCCAGCTCGCCGCTATCGACGCCGCTGTGCGGGTGCAGGGTACCGCCGGCCCCGCCCTGAAAACGCGCTTCGGCATCCTTGCGCGCATTCCGGGAATTGGCGAAATC
>QHBR01000101.1 GCA_003244015.1 Hyphomicrobiales bacterium
TTTCGAGGTGCCCTAAATGCTATCTAAACGCACCAGTCTGGTTCCCGGCAGCGACCTGTGTCTACTTGAGAAAAACATAGATGTCGGCTTCGAGGCTCGCGTCGTCTGGTTCCGTCGTGTCGGTGAGATATTCCTCGACGAAGCGATTTTGCGATTCGAGGCCTTTTTCATCGAGAAAAGCGGTGATGAGATCGTAGGTCGAATCGATATCGTCGTAGGCGCCGCGATGCAGGAACTTCATCGCCTTGCCGGAAGGGGACTCGCCGATTTTCACGCCATCAGCGAGATCCGTGGCCTCAGGTTTTCCGGCAAGCGGCACCATCGCCTCGAACTGAAAGCTTTTGTCGTCGGTTGCCAGAAACAATGCGAAAGGATGTCCCGCCGGAGTGAGCCCGGCCTTTTTGATCGCCGCATCGACTTTGGCTATCTCGCCTTTCACCGACTTGAATCCCTCCGCCCATTCCGCGCTCGCGCTCGTGAAGGCCACTGGACGGGATGTCAGTTCAAGAGTCACCGCCGAGGCGTCGTCCGGCACCCCCGGCGGGGGTTTGGAGCCAGTTTCGGCGGGAGTGGATGGAGTAGGTTTTGCGTTGACGCCGGGCGAGTTTGGGGCTGGCGTCGCATCTCCGGCAGCAGGCGCGGCGGCGGGAGTCTGCGCGAAGACGGGCTCCGGCTGCGCGGCCAGTACCGCCAAAAACAGGCCAAAGGCCAGTTCAACGCCCAGCGAACGGTTGATGCTGCCTATCCTCATGTGCCGCTCCAAAATTTTGGTTCGCGCCCAGGGTTCCATTCTTGATGGTTCGGCGCGCGAGACTACACCAATCCTGGCATAAAAAGGCGAGGGGCTGCGATAAAACTCGCCGAAGGTCGAAGTTTTTCTATATCATGGGGAACAATTAACGTGCCGCGCTTTCTGGTCCACCGGGCGAGGGGAATTGGCCGGCCGCGATCAAGGTCGATTTCGTAAATTGGCATCGCATGCCGCAGGCCAACTTCGCTAAAATTAGGCCATCCGCAGACGTATGCACGGTGGATGCGGAGCCATGGATGAAAGGACGTGCCCCCTTTGAGCCCGCTCGCAAATAGGCTCATCGTCAAGATGAACGGGCTTGGCAACGAGATCGCCCTTCTCGATCTGCGCGGCAGCGGCTTGACCGTCAGTGGGCCAGAAGCACGCGCGATCAGGCGCGGCAAGGGCCTTGCCTTCGATCAGCTCATGGTGTTGCATGAACCGCGCTCAGCCAATGCCGATGCCTTGATGACGATCTATAATAGCGACGGTTCGCGAGCCGGCGCCTGCGGCAATGGCACGCGCTGCGTCGCCTTTATCCTGACACGGGAAACGCCGCGCGAAAGAATCGTTCTGGAGACCGCCACCGCGCGGCTCGAATGCCTGCGCAGGGCCGAGACGATTTTTACCGTCGATATGGGCCGCCCGCGCTTCGCTTGGAATGAAATCCCGCTCCGCGAGCCATTCCATGACACGCGAAAGATCGAATTGCAGATCGGTCCGATCGATGCACCAATCTTGCATACGCCCTCGGCCGTGAACATAGGCAATCCGCATGCGATATTCTGGGTCGACAATATCGAGGCTTTCGATCTTTCAAAAATCGGCCCCTTGCTCGAAAATCATCCGATATTCCCCGAGCGCGCCAACATATCTCTTGCTCATGTCGGTTCCCGCGCGCACATCGCGCTAAGAGTCTGGGAGCGTGGCGCAGGCTTGACCCGCGCCTGCGGTTCGGCCGCCTGCGCTGCCCTCGTCGCGGCGGCGCGGAAGGGACTCACCGGCCACAGCGCCATCGTCAGCCTGCCCGGCGGCGATCTCGATATCGAATGGCGGGAGAGCGACGGCCATGTCGCGATGACCGGCCCGGTCGAATTCGAATTCGAAATGCTTCTCGATCCGGCTCTCTTCAAGGACATCGCGGCGTGATCCTGGCTGGGCGCGAACCACAAGACGTCGAAGTCCTGACCTTCGGTTGCCGGCTCAATCTTGTCGAGTCCGATTCGATGCGCCGCGCCGCCTTGGCTTGTGGGCGAACCAATCTCGTCATCGTCAACAGCTGCGCGGTGACAGCAGAAGCGGTTCGGCAGGTGCGGCAAACCATTCGCCACGTCAAGCGCGAGCGCCCCGAAGCGGAAATCGTCGTCACAGGCTGCGCCGCCCAGATCGATCCCGCGCAATTCGCCGCCATGCCGGAAGTTTTCCGGGTGCTCGGCAATGCCGGAAAAACCGATCCGGCGAGCTGGGCGCGTCGCGGTGCCGGGATCGAGGTTTCCGACATCATGACGGCGAGGGCGGCCCCAAGAATTTTGAGCGAAGGTGTCGAGGATCGCACCCGCGCCTTTCTCGCGGTACAGACCGGCTGCGATCACCGCTGCAGCTTTTGCATCATTCCTTTCGGACGCGGCCCGTCGCGCTCGGTGCCGCTCGATGAAGTAACGCGCGCGGCCTGCCGCCTGATCGGCAACGGTTTTCGCGAAATTGTCCTGACCGGCGTCGATCTCACTTCCTATGGTGCTGACTTATGCGACTCTCCGGCGCTTGGAAAACTCGTCAAGGCCGTCTTGCGCGCGGCGCCAAGACTCGAACGGCTGCGGTTGTCCTCGATCGATTGCATCGAGGCGGACGAAGCTCTCATTGAAGCGTTCGCCGAGGAGCCGCGCCTCATGCCGCATCTCCATCTCTCGCTGCAATCCGGCGACGACCTTATCTTGAAGCGCATGAAGCGGCGCCATCGCCGCGCTGACGCCATAAATCTTTGCGCCGGACTGCGCCGGGTGCGGCCAGAGATTATGTTTGGCGCCGATCTTATCGCGGGTTTTCCGACCGAGACCGAAGAGATGTTCCAAAATACGCTCGCGCTCGTTGGCGATTGCGGCCTGACGCACCTTCACGTTTTTCCGTTTTCCGCGCGGCCCGGAACACCGGCCGCGAAAATGCCGCCAGTCACGCCGGAGGCCGTGAAGGAAAGGGCCAAGCGTCTTCGCGAGGCCGGGGACGCGGCATTGCGCGGGCATCTTGACGCGCAGACGGCCAAGGCCCTCCGCGTCTTAACGGAACGCGGCGGGACCGGCCGCACCGAGGATTTTACGCGAGTGCGAATCGGAAACATTCCGCCTTCGCACATGATCGATGTGGTCATCGCGGGGACCGACGGCAAAATGCTCGAAGCGGGGGGCCTCGCGTAGCCTGTTTCAGACGTGTGTTACGTATCTTCGATGCGTACGGCTCTTATCGACAGTGTCGAGCAGAAGAAGACGCGTGGTTGCAAGCCGCGCCGCCTGATCCGGCCACGGTGTTTGAAGCCCATTTCCGGCTGACAGAAATTCATCCCTTCGGCGATGGCAACGGGCGCACTGCGCGGCTCTTGATGAATCTCTTGCTAATCCGTGGCGGTTATCCGCCGGTTGCGGTACGGCCGGAAGTACGCAAAACCTATCTCGACGCTCTGGAGCGCGGCTCACTCGCCGGGGATTTGCGGCCGTTCCAGAATTTCATGCATGTGCGGCTGGACGCGACCTTGGGGGCGTATTTTAGCGCCTTGCAAGAGGCGCTTCCCCGGCCCGAGGCAACCCCCAAACCCGCTACTTAAAGAGCCAACCCCGAGCGGCTGAGCTTGCGCCGGTCGTATAATATGGGACCCGAAAAATTGTTGCATCAATCCCGGCGAAAGGCGTCAAACGGAAAATCCGCCGCAATCGTGGTGGATCATTTTGCACCGGCATTATCCACCAAAAGAGCCCTTATAGATCAAGGCTCTAATTTTGGCAACTATATACTTGACAAAATGCCTGGCTGCGCGCCAATATCCGCGCCGTGCGCGTGAGAGAGCTAATATTAAAGCCTAAGATTGTAGCGAAGGCTGGGGGATGGAAGACCGGGAAAATGGCCCGGAACGCCTTCCCGCTTTCGCGAACTCGCAGCTATCAGCTTGGCGTCAGATGGACATGGCGCATCGATCTTCTCGAAATCGATCGTGTCGAGTGCCGCTTGCTTACTGCTTTTGAGCCCCAGAAGCACGGCTTTATTGCTTTGCTATCAGCGTGGCGATTCTTACGCAGTTATCGCGCGCCTTGAGTTTCACGGTTCAGAGCCTGGGCTGCATTGCCATGCGTCTTGCGACGCCGTGTCCGGTACGCCTGTCGGAGTTGTGAAACCATTTGGCGTGCGGCGCGTGCCAAGGTACGGTAAGCGGCATCGGAGAACAACGTATGAGATGACGGAATCGTCAGCACTCAGCACGTCCTTTGGATTCTTCAAAGTTAAGAGCACGCCAAAAGCGCAATGATATGAAGGATGAACTTTGCAAGGCCTTCTGTGACGATCTAAAGGTCCATACCGTGCCGGCAGGAATGGCCGTCACAACTATATTTGCAGGACCGGACGGCGATCATATTGGGTTCTATATGGTCAAAGAAGGAGACGCCTACCGCATTGAAGATGACGGCACGACGCTCCCCTATTTAGAGGGGAGCGGAGTTGAGTTCCATCGTGGCGGAACCCGTGGGGATGCACTGAACGAATTGCTTTCTGAATACGGCGTCTCGATCGATGACAACACGCAAGAGTTCTACATCGGCAACCTTTTGGAAGGTGCGTTACCATCTGCGGCACTGAAATTTGTCGCGTTTTCGCTTCGTGTCCGCGATTTCATGCTTATGACAGAGTTTAGAATTGCGACGACCTTCCGCGAAGATGCTGCCAAGCTATTGCGCGCCGCTGTGCAGGATAAAGCTGGGTTCGAAGAAGATGCAGTTATCACACCCACGCTCTCCGAGTTTCCTGCCGATTTTGTATTGCGCGCTCCTGGCCGTCCGCCAGTCGGCGTCTACCTCGGAATGTCAGATGCGCGCGTGCTGGAAGCACTCTTTATGCACATGAATAGGGAGTTGAAGCGAGCGCGGCGCGACCAGTTCGAAGAATGTTCGATAATTGCCTTGATTGAAAAAGGGCATAGCCTAAGTGCAAGGGTCAGACAACAGGCTATGAACCGGCTCGACGCCGTAACCGAGTTTCGCGGGGATGAAATAGCGGCGGTGGAGAAAATTGCCCGTGAAGCAATCGGAACGCAAACCCGCCATTAAGCAGATCAAGCCGAAGCGGCCCATAAAGCTTAGCGATCTTGAGCTTGAAGAAGGACCGGAAATCGATGCTTTACGGTTCCATGGTTGGCGAATTCCTTGCCGACTTTCTCATAGGACGCCAGCTCGTCAGTCATCAGATGTGACTTGCGGCTGACCGTTGTGACGATCTTTTCGCGGAGCGTTTTTGCCTTGACGTTGGCGACGTGAAACGACCGGCTTTCGCCTCCGCGCTCGACAAGCGTCATGATAGCGTGCTTCTTTGGCTCTTTCTTGGCATAGGCGCGGTTCTTGGCTTTGCCGCCGACGAACGTTTCATCGGCCTCGACAACCTTGCTCTCGCCACCGAGCGGCGAGGGGCTATCCGGCTTCATGCTCTCGCGAATGTGATGGCACATGAACCAAGCAGTCTTATAGGTAACGGCGAGCATGCGATGGAGTTGATGGGCCGACATTCCCTTTTTGCTGGCGACGACGAGATGGAAGGAATACGCATAATAGCTTTGAAGAAGTAAACATCGTTGAGAGTCTTCACAGAAATTGGCCCGATATGATCAGCACATTTCGGGTGAAAAGCGTGACGGGAGAAACATTGGACAAAACGCAACGGTGAGCATTTAGAAAGAAGAACGGTAATGTTTTAGTGTCCACCGCAGATGGCACGGTCTATATGCCAATCGGCGGAGGTGTAATGGCATTAGTGCTGAAATTTGAATCTGTATGGCGAGCCGATAACTGGCACCTTAAAATCCAAAGCTTGCAGACCGAACTTGAGAACCATCTCGGCCAGCTAATACCTACCTTCGCGCAGCGCGGCTATGCCGCAGAAGATGAAATAGAGGCCCAACTCAAAATTACAGAGACAGGGGCATCTCGAAAAATACCCCTTCCGCGCGGCCAGCAAATCAGATTCAAAGAATCTCTTTGAATTTGACCAATGGGAGCGGTGCGATGGGGCAAT
>QHBR01000278.1 GCA_003244015.1 Hyphomicrobiales bacterium
TTAATTGAGTCCGGACCCTAGAACATCCTTAAACTCCATGAAGCCAAGGTAACCAAGGGCAAGAACGACGACTACGGCTATGCCAATCGCCTCGGCGCCCGTCGCACCCCGGGGTTTCTTTGGCGGGATGGATGGTGAGTTCATTGCGACCTCGCAACAATCGAAGCAAGAGAGCGGCGGAAACTACCGATTTGCTTAACTCAAGAGGGCCGCAAATCATCCCGCCATTTTTCTGCTCAAGCATTATAGCACGCGGCTGGAGTTACGCCAGGGCTAACGCATCCTCTCTGGCGAGGCCGGGAAGGGCTCAAATATAGCCTGATGGCACGGATCACCCAGACAGAGCTCGCCTTTCCTTCGCGGCGCGCGCCTGCTATCCCGGCGCGCAACGATGTACTCATAAATTCGCTGCCGGTATGCCGAGCATTTGAAATGTCGCGCCGGCGTGACTTCCTGTCCTTCAGGCATCATGCCGAAGTCGCCTCGACACCTGTCCGTTATTGGGGCACAAGCGGGAATCTTATATTCGTCGCGACGATCGTCGGGATCTGGCTATCGGGAGCGTACGCAATGGCGACAGACAGGTTGGCCGCTATACTCAGCAGTTTTGGGCCGAAGGAAACGATGGACCGGCTCGAGGCCGAGATTACGGCCAAGGGCATGACCGTGTTTGCCCGCATCGATCATGCGGCGGGAGCCGCAGAGGCCGGTTTGCCGCTGCGATCAACTGAGCTCCTGAACTTCGGCAGCGCCAAAGCCGATACGCCGCTCATGCAGGGCAACCAGGCGATCGGCATCGATCTGCCATTGAAGGCGCTGGTCCTTATGGATGCGGCCGGCAAGGTATGGCTCTCCTGCAATGATCCGCACTGGCTCGCAAAACGGCACGGGCTCGGCGCGGCCGTCGCTCTGACCCGTCGACGCGATGGCCGCCGCGCTCAACGCCGTTGCGGCAAAAGCAACGAAATCACCCTGACGCTGAGAGACCCTTCACGATGAACGCGGAGCGCCATGATTCGTGGCTATAGCGACCATGCGGCCAATGAGCGGACGTTTCTTGCCTGGGTGCGCACTGGCATCGCCGTGATTGCCTTCGGGTTCGTCATCGAGAAGTTCAATCTCTTTGTGCTTACCATCGCAAGCTCCACCTCCGCTGAAGTGGCGCATCGATTGCAGCTCGAAAGGCTGACGGGACCGCTCAGACGCTACGGCGGCATTGCTCTCATCTTCGGCGGCCTCGCACTTATCGTGGCCGCAACCGTGCACTTCGTCCGCACCGGGCGATTGCTCGATGACCCTGAGATGCACTCCGCCAGCAGCGTACGCGTCGAGCTGATTTTATCGGTAGCGTTGGTGCTGCTTGTCGCCGTTTTCAGCTCTTATCTCGTGCTCGGCTGATATCTTGGCACAAGGCCGCGGTGCCCGCAGTGCGCAGTTTCTTCAGGAGTTGGATGAAGAGCCAAGTTGGCTTACGGCGCGCTATTTCTTCTTGCCTCGATCATCCTTCGCCCCCGTCGATTTCTGGGGGTTGAGCCAAAACGGCGCCTGGGCGGCCGCCGCGACCTTCGGCTTTTCCTTTTTCGGCTTCTTGGCCTCGCGGTTCCCGCGTTTCTGACCTTTTGCCATCGCTATCCTCCTCTGAATGAGGCTCGCGGGTGCGAGCCCGGCGTCCCCCGCGAGGTGCGGGTGTTTCGTTCTGCAAGCAGCCGCTCGAAGTCGGGGAAAACGTCCGCGATGAGCCTGGCCCGCCGCAGATCTTCGGCGGCCGGCGTCTGCGCAAGCAGGATCAGAAGATAACGGGCGTTCGCCACGGCTTCAACCCAGCCGGTGGCAGGCGCGGCGAGAAGCAAGTGGTCCAGTTCCTCTTGGCGCGCCCGCAGCGCGGCACGGCCAGTGTCGGCCGCTGCGAGCAGACGGCGCATCCGGGTCGCCTTTTGCGCGGCCATCCCCCGCCGGCCGTCCAGATCGATTGTGTCTTCCGCCAAAATTTGCCCCGTCTCAGCGCGCTGTAGGTCGGCCGGGCGAATTAAAACCCAGCTGACGCAACCGTTCATTCGTCAGTACGTCCTGCCGGGTGCGAGCGCTGGCCAGTTTTGACCACTAATGCAGGTTTTAGAATGCTGGCTGGCTGGATGGACCAGAGCGGAATAGCAACCCAAAAGGCCGGGCCGGTCCGGAGGTGTTTTCGGCGAGTGAGCCCATGCCGCTGGTAATGGTGACGATAAGCTTGCGGTTGCTGCGCGCCACGTTATCGGCGAACGCTTCCGTCACGCGCATCGGCCCCATCGTGTTGACGTCGAGCACCTTCGCCCACGCGTCGTAATCGATGGCCCCGACCGTCTGCCGCGGCGGCCCGCCAATCCCGGCGCTGTTGAGCAGGAGATCGACCGGGCGCCCGTCGAGCTTGGCGGCCGCCTCTCTGGCGGTGGCGAGATCCGTCACGTCGAGGCCAGCACTTCCAACAGCCCCTCCCTCGTTTCGGCCAACCGTAGCAGGTCTGAAGCGTTGCTCGGATCGCGACAGACGGCATAAACCCGCCAGCCGTCCGCCGCGTATTGTTTGGCGAACTCGAACCCAAGCCCGCGATTTCCGCCGGTGATCAAGATGCTTGGCATCGCACTCTCCTTTGCGGGCCTCCCGCTACACATTACGGCGCGGCACGTCCAGCGTGGGAGGCGGTCTGATCCAGGATTCCTGGCGCTCGCAGGTGGGCCTTCATTGCCCCAGCCTGTGTCGCAGTCGACGAAGCTGTCGGGGGCGCTACGTGGACGGTGTCGCCGGTTTGCAATGTCTCGGGTGGGCTATCGATCACCTGGTCTTGGGGAGAGAGGCCTGCCGTCACCTCGACGGTATCACCAAAATCCCGGCCGAGTTGGATTGACTTGAGCACCACTTTGTTGCTGTCACCAAGAACAGCGACCTGTACGCCGCGGTTGACCGGCATCAACGCCGTGGCGGGCAGGCGCACCATGTTGGGATTGCCCGGGATCTGGAAGTCGACCCGGCAATAAGTGCCGCCGAAGAGCTTGCCGTCCGCATTGTCAGCCTGTAGCTCAACCAGCATGCTGCGCGACGTCTCGTTCATCGCGTTCGACGTGGTCACCAGGGTCGCGTCAAACTTCTGGCCCGGATATTGCGGCATCTCGAAAGTCGCCTTCAAGCCGGGGCGGAGATCGGCTGTGAATGCCTGCGGAACCTCGACGTAAATCCGGACCCGGTGCAGGTCAGACGCCTCAAACAGCGCTTGGCCTGCGCTGCCGGAATTGATCAGCGCGCCGATATCCGTGTTGCGTGCGGTAACGACGCCATCGAAGGGTGCGACGATCTGCTTGAACGATTGCATCGCCTCCAGCTGCCGCACGTATGCTGCGCTGGCATCCATGACTGCCTTCTTTGCCTCGGCATCGGCGGCAGTCTGATCCGCAATCTGCTGGGATACGACGTGCCTTTGCACGAGTGTGTTGTTGCGCCCGGCGGTGATTGCCGCTATGTCGTGATTGGCCTTGGCGCTCGCCAGCGTCGCCTTGGCCTGGGCGAGCTGTTGGTCCAAATCCGGGGCCTCGATCGACGCCAGAACTTCGCCTGTCTTGGCGGGTGCGCCAATATCCTTGTTCCAGTTCTTCACGTAACCATTGACGCGCGCGTAGACTGTGGCCTTGGAATAGGGCTGGAGACTGCCGGGCAGTATGAGTTTCTGCTCAGCATCGCCGCGCACGAGCTTGGCGAGCGCGACGGAGGGGACCGCCTGCGCTTTCGTCCACTGCACGAGGTCCTGCTTGTTGCGAGCCCGGCTGATAAGGCCATTGGCAGCGATGCCCCCTGCAGCAACCAGCGCAATAATGCCGACCAGCAGGAGCTGGCGGGGACTCAGCGTCTTAAGCGGTTGTGAGGACATCGTGTGCTTCGATCTCGTCAGGCTTGGGTTGCATGAGCGTGCACAGGCGCGGCCTCCGCCGTCTTTCGGTCACGGGCGTGGACGACGCTGAACATTGTCGGCACGAGGAACAGCGTCGCGCAAGTGGCGAACAGCAGGCCGCCGATCACGGCGCGGCCGAGCGGTGCATTTTGGCTGGGCTCGATCGCCATCGGCGCCATGCGATCACCAGGATGCTGTTGGCAGTGGCGACGCCCATGCACATGATCGCGCCGGTAAGCGCGGGGACCGAGAGGGTGGTGTCGCTCGCGAACAACATCCAGACAATGCCGGCCAGCGCGGTTGGCAGGGCCATGATGATCACAAACGGATCGAGCCAGGACTGAAAGTTGACGACGATCAGCAGATAGATCAGGACGAGGGCGAGGGCCAGACCGACGAAGAGCTGCTGATAAGCGCTCGTCATGGTCGTGACCTGGCCGCGCAAGAACACGGTGGCGCCGTTCGGCACGTCGTGAGCCGTCTCCTGGATCACCTGGCGGATCTCGGCGGCCACGCCGCCGAGATCGCGTCCCTGCGGCGTCGCATAGATGTCGATCACAGGAAGGACGTTGTAGTGGGAGACGACAGCGTTGCTCGATGTCCGTTGAATCATTGCGAGGCCGCCGAGCAGCTGCGTGCCTGCGCCGCTGCTGGTCGTCACCGGTATGTTTTTCAGCCCGCTCATTGTGCCGAGACTGCGCGGTGGCGTCTGGATCGAGACCGGATAGGAGACCCCAGTCTTGGGATTGAGCCAATAAGTCGGAGAAGTCTGCGAGCTGCCGGATAGGGTGGTCTGCATCGCCGTCGCCGCATCCTTCTCGCTGAGACCGACCAGGCCGGCCAGTGAACGGTCGACATTGACACTCAAGGTCGGCTGCTGAAAGGCCTGCTGAATGCGCGCATCGGCGATCCCGGGGATCTGTTTGATCCGCGCCAATAGTGCGTTGGCATATTTCCTGTTCGACTGTACATCGCTGCCCACCACCTGAAGGTCAATCGGCGCGGGCACGCCGAAATTGAGGATCTGGCTGACCATGTCGGCGGGCAGGAAGGCGAAGGAGGCGCCTGGGAACTGGCGCGGCAGTCGCTCGCGCATAGTCTTGACGTAGTCCGCCGTTGGCGCGTGGTTCGGCTTGAGGCTAATGAGGATGTCGGCGTCCTGGACGCCGATCGTCCCCGAGTTGTTATAGGCCATGTTAATGCCACTGACGCTGAGACCGATATTGTCGACGATGCCGTCGAGCTCACTGGCCGGGATGATCTTGCGGATGGCTTCACCAACCCGGTCGGCGAGCCTGGTGGTCTCTTCGATGCGCGTGCCGGTCTGCGCCTGCACATGCATTTTGATCTGCCCGCCATCGACATTCGGGAAGAAGTCCTGGCCCAGATAAGGGGCAAGCGCGAAGGAGAGCAGGGTGAAGCCCATGAATCCGGCGATCACCTTGGTGCGGTTGTGCAGACAGAGGTGAAGCAGACCGCCATATGTGTCGCGGATGGCTTCGAAGTGACGCTCAAAGCCTTTCTGGAAACGGACCAGCGGATTGCGGCTGAGGACTGTCGGCAGATGGACGGGCTTGCCGTTGGCATCGGACCCGCCGTGAGCGGATTGGCGGCGCAAGAGATAGTGCGCGAGCGTTGGTACCAAGGTGTAGGTTAGAATGTAAGAGGCGACGAGCGCGAAGACGACCGCCTCGGCGAGCGGGTGGAACAGATAACCAGCGACCCCACCGAGCCCAAACATTGGCACGAAGACAATGCAGATGCTCATGAGAGAAACGGTCGCCGGGACCATGATTTGGCGAGCGCCATCCAGGATTGAGGTTTCGATATCTTGACCCAATTCGAGATGTCGGTTGATGTTCTCGATCGTTACGGTCGCGTCGTCGACGAGAATGCCGACAGCAAGCGCCAAGCCGCCGAGGGTCATGACATTGATTGTCTCGCCTAGTGCGGAGAGCGCCGTCACGGAGGCCAGGACGGCGAGGGGGATCGAAATTGCGATGATCAGGGTCGAGCGCCAGTTGCCGAGGAACAGCAGAATCATCAACCCGGTCAGCGCGGCCGCAATTACGCCTTCGCGCATCACGCTGGAGACGGCGCTCGTTACGAACACCGACTGATCGCCGACGGCTGCCAGATTCAGGGCCGCCGGCAGAGTCTTGGCGACGCTCGGGAGCAGTTGTTTGATGCCGGAAATGATCGACAGGGTCGAGACCGCACCGGCTTTCACCACGTCCAACAGCACGGCGCTCTTGCCGTCGACGTGGACCACATTGGTCTGCGATGGGCTGCCGTCATGCACATCGGCTACGTCGCGCATATAGATGACCGTTCCATTGACGGTCTTGATCGGCAGATCATTGAAAGCGGCAATATCGCTGGGCGAAGCGTTCAAATTCACCGTGTATTCAAACGTGCCGATTTTCTGGGTCCCCACCGGGGTGATCAGGTTTTGAATCGACAAAGCGTTGACGACGTCGTTCGCGGAAATGCCATAGGTGTGCAGCGACTGCTGGTTAAGGTCGGCCTGGACCTGCCGGACCTTGCCGCCATAGGGTAAAGGAATCGCGGCACCGGCGACCGAGGCCAATTGCGGGCGGATGAAGCTGCTTGCCTGATCGAACAAGATCGGGTCGGAGAGCTGCTGGCTCGACAGGGCGAGTTGCAGGATCGGCACGCTGGATGCGTTGAAGCTCAAGATCAGCGGCGGCGTGATGCCGGCCGGCATCTGTTTCAACACCATTTGCGACATCGTGGAGACCTCCGCCAGCGCCGCGTTGATATTCACGGTCGGTTGAAAGAAGATCTTGATGATTCCATAGTTGGGAATCGACTGCGATTCGATATGCTCGATGTCGTTCACGCTGGTGGTGAGCGCGCGCTCGTAGAAGGTGACGATACGGCCCGTCATGTCGTCAGGCGGCAGGCCGGTATAACTGAAGACGACGCTGACAACCGGAATGTCGATGTTCGGGAAGATGTCGGTCGGCGTGCGGAGGGCCGATGCCACCCCGAAGATCATGATCAGCACCGCCATGACGATGAAACTGTACGGACGCCGAAGCGCGAGCTTGACGATGCCGACCATAATTGCCTTTCCCCTTGGAGAGTCCGGCTAGCACGAGACGGGACGGCGCGGCGCGGCCGGTGACGATTACCACAACCGCAACGTATCCTTCTCGCCGAATAGCATCTTCGAAAACGGGCTGGCACGGTCAGTTGTTCCGCATCCCCGCCGGCGTCCGGAACCTGGGACATCCGGGTGACCATGAAGTGGGACGAAGCCACGGCCTTTCTAGGTCGGCCGCCCGGTTTTTGCCGCTTCCTGGAAGTGCCAATGGGGCCCTCCTGCGCGAGACGACGTGACCGAATAAGCCCACCGCTGAATGTCCGCTTGGGGTCAAGCCGAAATTCAAACCGACCCACTACCTTCTCGCTCCAACACGCGCCACTCTGGCGAAAACGTCACGTCGCTTCCTCGCCCAAGCCAATTCATTCCCTAAAAGCCCGGTCCAGGTTTTTAGCGCCCGAAAAAGCTTTTTCCTGCGCCGCGTCGATCCGGGCGGAGGTCAGATCGGTCCCGTTGAAATTCGTGTGCCCCAGGATCGCGCCGCGAAAATCGGCGCCGCCGGCCTCGGCCTCGGCGAGCGAGGCGCCTTTCAGATTCGCGCCCGGAAATTTCGCGAATTGCAGATCGGTCAAGGCGAGATTGGCGCCTTCGAAATCGGCCCCGGCGAGATCGGCGGATTTGAGCACGGCGCGCATTAGCCCCATCGATTGGTTCCGCATGTCGGCGGCAAGGTCGGCGCCGGTAAATTTGGCGTTGCGCAGACTGGCGCGGGACAAATCGGCGGCGACGCGGGCGCCGGAAAAATCGGCGCCGTCGCATTTTGCCTCTTGCATCTGGCTTGCGAAAAGATTGGCTTTCCGCAAGCTCGCGCCCGAAAAATCCGCCGCCATGGCCCAGACCTGATCGAGCACCGCGCCGTCGAGCTTCGCGCCGGAAAAATTCGTTTTGTTCATCCGGGCGGCGCGAAAATTCACGTTGGAAAAATCGAGCCCGGAAAGATCGAGCCCATTGAGGCTTTTACCGGAAAGAACGGCGCCGGTGGGCGAAGCCTGCAAACTTCCCTCGACCTCCGCCCTCGTCATCTCGGCCGAGGAAAACATCGGGCTCGAAAGATCGACATGGCGCATCATGTCTTCTGTGTATGCGGGCGGCGAGACAAGGCAGGCCGCGGCGGCGAGCAACTTCCATCTACCAAAACTTTGCACTTACGGCGCTCCTCCGCGTTCACCAAATTTTGTTTTAACGGAAAGATGTCGGTTTCAGACGATGATCTACATGGCCTTATTCCCGGTGAGCACCCCACGATTTGATAAGGGAGCGCGGAGACTCATACCATGGGCCGCTGTCCGCGGCCCATGGAATCAGCGATGAAAGCTCCCGCTCGCTAACTCATGGCCGCGCGGCCGCCAGCGGCAACGAGGTCTTGAGCTCCCAAGGGTATTCGGGTTTTGGCTTGGACGGGCTGTACACACGTTATCCCCTGGCTCATTGAGTATCCGGGAAAAATCGCTTGCCTGGGCGCTAAAATTGGATTCGGCTGGGCAGTATGATTCGGCCTGGTTTTCTCAGTGAAGACGAACGCGCGGAGCTTTCTGGCTCTGGACCGCGGCGGGCGCGGCGAGACGCGGGCGTCAGTCCGCGCCAACGTGATCGTGCTGCTGAACGATGGATGGAGCTGCGGCAAGGTCGCAGCGGCGTAGCCGATAGACGGCGGCACGGTTCGCGGCTGGTCCTAACTCGGCGAGGACCACAGGCTGACCGGGGGCGTGATTTTCGGTTATGCTGGCCTTCCTGACACAAGAAGGCCAAACAACTGGCCCAGCGTCCGGTTAGTCCGCCACCGGTAATTTCCGCGCCTTCGACCCCAAGGATATTCGGGTTTTGACGGAGAGGGGCTATAGCTAAGGGATTTGGTTTCCTTCGATGCGCGGCGCCGTCATAATTCGTTCCCATTTCAGACTGCGGCCGGTTCTGGCGGGGATATGGGGCGCCTTGATGGTCATGGCGATGCCGCAAAGCGCCTCGCCCGGCCGGGCGGAAACAATGTCGAGCGCCTTGGCGCGCGCCTATGCCGGCAACCCCGACCTGAACCAGCAGCGCGCCGGGGTCCGGGCCACCGATGAAAATTTGCCCCGCGCGAGCGCAGCCTGGCGGCCGACGGCCAACGCGAACGCGCAATTTGGCTATAATTATTTGGACTTCATGACGAAAGGCGGGGCCGAAAGTGGTGTGCCTTCAACTGGTCAGCGTACTAATTCGCGCCAGCGAGCGGGGACGGACCCTGGAACTTTCGATCTGAAAATTACCGAAAATCTCTTTAATGGCGACCGCACATTGAACGGCGTGCGGCAGGCCGAATCGAATATTTTTGGCGCGCGCGAGACTCTGCGCAACACCGAGCAGAATGTGCTCCAAAACGCCGCGACCGCCTATATGAACGTGCTCCGCGATACCGCCATCCTCGATCTTCGCAAAAACAACATCATCGTCCTTCAAGAGCAACTGCGTCAGACAGTTGATCGTTTTACCGTCGGCGAGGTGACCCGGACCGACGTCGCCCAGGCCGAATCGAGTCTTGCTTCGGCGCGCTCCGATTACTTCACGGCGCAAGCCAATCTGCAAACCAGCATCGCCGATTACCGGCAAGTGATTGGCGTCGAGCCGACGAGGCTAGAACCGGCGCGCGCCATTGATAGCCTTCTGCCGCATATGCTTGGCGTTGCGGTCCAACTTGCGCTCGCCGAACATCCCGAAGTTCAGGCGGCGTTGCATGCGGTTGATGCCGCCGCGTTGCAGGCCAAGCTTGTCGAGGGAGAACTCTATCCGACGGTCAACCTCGTCGGCAGCGTCCAGCAAAACACTATCCTGAACGGTTTTCCCGGAGAACGTCTCTTCAACGCCGCGATCGTCGGTCAGCTTACTATACCTATCTATGAAGGCGGCGAGGTCTACGCGCGGACGCGCCAGGCCAAGGAAACGCTCGGTCAGGCCAGGCTGCAGGCTGATCTGCAGCGTGATACGGTGCGCGCGGCGGTGGTGTCAACCTGGGGCCAGCTCGATACCGCGCGCGCGGTCATTCAATCTTCCATGGCTTCGGTCAAATCCAACGAAATCGCGCTTGACAGCATCCGACAAGAGGCGGAAGTCGGCCAGCGCACGACTTTCGATATTCTTTTCCAGCAGCAGCAGTTGCTGAATGCGAGAGTCGTCCTCGTTACCGCGCAGCGCGACCGGGTCGTTGCCTCCTATGCGGTGATGGCCGCGATCGGCCGCCTTTCCGCCGCGAATCTTAACCTAAGTGTTGTGCAATACGATCCGACGATCCATTTCGATCAGATCAAGGACAAATGGATCGGCCTTCGCACGCCGGACGGACGCTAACCGGCCACGCGATTGGCCGCCAGATTGGGTCAAGGCGAATCCGCCAAGCTGTGCTCGCACTTGTGAACACCAGACGATTCCCGCCGGGCCGGGCCCGGGCGCCAATATTGAGTTAAAGTTTTGTGATACCCGCGCTATGTCGCCTGACCAGCGAAATTAGGCTAGACCCTGATCGATTCAAGTTGAAGCGAATCATGCTCTCTGCCTCTCTGTCCTGTCGCCGAAACAATACGTTCAATGGAAACATGAGAATGCACAAAGGATAGAGTCCAATCGCAAGTTCCGCATTTCCGCCTCGGCGGGCCAAAATCTAGCGGCTTGATGGCCGAACCTGTTGCCGATGCGCGAGCTCTCAAGGATCGGCGTATCTTCCTTTTGAAGGTATTTGGAGATCATGAGTGAAACCAACCCCCCCCTAATGAAAGACGGTCCGATGCCTCAGCCAAGTCCGCCTGATCCATCGATGGAAGAAATCCTCGCATCGATCAGGCGAATCATCGCCGGCGACCAGGCGCTGCTTGCGAGCGAGAGCGGGTTACGCGGGGAGGCTCCGCGGCCGGACCCAAATGGCGAAGCCTTCGAGCCGGGTTCGCGCACGGGAGCCGGGCGCACTTTCGTTTCAAACGCCAGGGACGGTTCGGTCCGCGCGGCCTTTAACGCCCTTCTCGCCAGCCGGTTTGCCCAGCACAGCGACGTCGTCATCGGTCTTACCTGCGAAATGCTGCGTCCCATGCTCAAGGCTTGGCTCGACGACAATCTGCCGGACATCGTGGAGCGCCTTGTCAGTGCCGAAATCGAGCGGGTCGCGCGCGGCGAATAGAAACCGCGGCGCGGTCGAGTTTGCTTTGCGAATGCATGGAGCGATGCGTGTCTCAGGTTGCCCACGCATGCTTGCTTTTTGCCCGCTTGTTTGTCATCGCTGACATTTGACGCGGCCGGCTCGGCACGGGCGGGCTAGCCGCGCGCGGAAAAATGATCAGATGATGGAAAAGACTTTCGATCCCAAGGCGGTCGAAGGCCGTATCGCTTCGGCATGGCAAGAGGCGGGCGCGTTCCGGGCAGGGCGCCCGGAGCGGGCAGGGGCGGCGGCTTTCACGGTCGTCATTCCGCCGCCGAACGTCACCGGCTCCCTGCACATGGGCCACGCGCTCAACACCACTTTGCAGGATATCCTCTGCCGCTTCGAGCGGATGCGCGGCAGGGACGTGCTCTGGCAGCCCGGCACGGATCACGCCGGCATCGCCACGCAAATGGTCGTCGAGCGGCAATTGATGGAGCGACAGGAGCCCGGCCGGGTTGCCCTGGGCCGCGAAAAGTTTCTAGCGCGCGTGTGGGAATGGAAAGCCAAATCGGGTGGCGCGATCATCGATCAATTGCAAAGGCTCGGCGCCTCCTGCGATTGGTCGCGCGAGCGCTTTACCTTGGACGACGGGCTTTCCCGCGCGGTCGCAAAAGTTTTCGTGCAGCTCTACAAGGAAGGCCTGATCTACAAGGACAAGCGCCTCGTCAATTGGGACCCGCAGCTTCAGACCGCGATCTCGGACCTTGAAGTCGTGCAGGTCGAGACTAAGGGCCATCTTTGGCATTTCAAATATCCGGTCGTCGATGAAGCTGGCCGCGAGACCGGCGAATATATCGTGGTCGCCACGACACGGCCCGAAACCATGCTCGGCGATACGGCTGTGGCCGTGAATCCGTCGGACGCGCGCTATCTCCATCTCCAGGGAAAATGTGTGCGGCTACCGCTCGTCGGCCGCTTGATCCCGATCGTCGCCGACGAATATTCCGATCCGGAAAAAGGCACCGGCGCGGTAAAGATCACCCCAGCGCATGATTTCAATGATTTCGAGGTCGGGCGGCGGCATGAATTGCTGCGCAGCATTATTATGGATGAAAGAGCTCGCATAAAAACAGAAAACGTGTTCGCGGAATACGAAGCTGAAAAATTTGATAAAGAATTCAATCCCGAACCGGGTCTAATATATGTTTCAAAATCACCTATTTTGAAATTCTTCGCCGGAGAGCCCGACGAGGAGTTGAAGAAACTCAATGATAAAGACCGGTTTGTAGTTCGCACAGCAATCGTCGAGATGATGGAGGCGCGGGGGTTTCTCGAAAAAATCGAGCCCCACACACACATGGTGCCCCACGGCGACCGCTCCGGCGCTGTCATTGAACCGTACTTGACTGACCAATGGTATGTCGATGCCAAGGAGCTGGCAGAGTCGGCGCATGAGGCCGTGCGCGTCGGCAAGACGCGCTTCATCCCGAAAAATTGGGAAAACACTTACTTCGATTGGTTGGAAAACATTCAGCCCTGGTGTATCTCGCGTCAGCTCTGGTGGGGACACCGGATTCCGGCGTGGTACGGGCCGGATGACGAGAGATTCGTGGAGCCTTCTGAAAAGGAAGCGATAGCGGCTGCAAAGGCTCGCTATAGGCGCCCAGTTGTCGCCGAATATCCATCATGGATGAGCTTTACTGAGCAATTTGAATCAATTTTGGCGCAGCAATATGCCCTTAAGGAGGGTTCCGCAACGCCAATCACCATTACTCGCGATCCCGACGTCCTCGACACCTGGTTCTCTTCCGCCCTCTGGCCATTCTCCACCCTCGGCTGGCCGGAAGAGACGCCGGACTTAAAACGCCGTTATCCGACGAGCGCGCTTGTCACAGGCTTCGACATCATTTTCTTCTGGGTTGCTAGGATGATGATGATGGGTCTTCATTTCATGGGTGAAGTCCCTTTCCGCGATGTCTATATCCACGCCCTTGTCCGCGACGAGAAGGGCGCAAAAATGTCGAAGTCGAAGGGCAATGTGGTCGATCCCTTGCACCTCATCGATACCTATGGGGCGGATGCGCTGCGTTTCACGCTCGCTGCCATGGCGGCGCAGGGACGCGACATCAAGCTATCGACGCAACGGATAGAAGGATATCGAAATTTCGGAACAAAACTTTGGAACGCGGCGCGTTTCGCCGAAATGAACGGCTGCGTGTTCCAGGACACGTTTAATCCGCGCCAAACAAGTCTCAAGCTAAATGGCTGGATTGTCGGCGAAACCGCGAAAACCATTGCCGAGGTGAGCGCGGCAGTCGAATCCTATCGTTTCAACGACGCCGCCAACGCCGCCTATCGTTTCGTCTGGAACATTTTTTGCGACTGGTATCTCGAACTCGCCAAGCCTCTCCTGCAAGGCGCCGATGGACCGGCCAAGGACGAGACCCGCGCGACAACTGCTTTCGTGCGCGAACAAATCGTCAAGCTCCTGCACCCCTTCATGCCGTTCATGACCGAAGAGCTTTGGGCGATCACGACCGGCAAGGAGCTGCCCCGCGCGACTCTGCTGGCACTCGCGAAATGGCCGGAACTAGACGGTTGCGAAAATCCGGAGGCCGAGGCCGAGATCGGCTTTATCGTCGAGCTGATTTCGGAAATCCGTTCGGTACGGGCGGAGATGAACGTTCCCGCGGCGGCGCAAATCCCGCTGATGCTCGTGAACGCCTCGCCGGAGACCAAATCGCGTGCGAAAAATTGGGACGAAACCATCAAGCATCTCGCCCGGCTATCGGAGATTTCCTTCGCGCCCGAGGCTCCGCAAAAATCCGTACAGATGGTCGTGCGCAAAACCGTTGCCGCGCTGCCCTTGCAAGGGATCATCGATTTCGAAGCGGAAAAGACTCGTCTCGCCAAGGAGATTGCCAAATTGAAAGGCGACGCGGACAAGATCGAAGCCAAACTTCGCAACGCCGATTTCGTTGCCCGCGCGCCGGAAGAAGTCGTCGAAGAAAACCGCGAACGACAAGAGGACGCTCTGTCCAGGATGGAAAAGCTCGCCGCCGCGCTGGCAAAACTAGGCGGAGCTTGACTTAGGTAAGCGCGTCCGGCGTTAGCGCCGGGCCAGAGCGACGGCACGCGGCAACGGCCCGCGTTGTTAATCAGTCCATAAGTAGCGTCACACACAGGCGGCGTATTTGAGCATGTCCTTTTGGTAGAACGAGCAGATTTTTCAGTGTTGCGCAGTAAGGAATGCATCGACGCTTGTCCTTCGAAACATCGATCCCGACAACGATGGGGCACCTCGAAAAATAT
>QHBR01000036.1 GCA_003244015.1 Hyphomicrobiales bacterium
GCGAGGAGCCAAGCGGCGATTCCTCGGATCATCATTGTCTTGAACTCCCATAATATTTCCCCCGCCGGAGCGTAAGCGCCAGCAGGGGAAATTACGTAATCTTGTTTACCTTTTACAACCTACCCGCGACACCATCTCAGACAGGCATGAAGGTCGGGATCACCGCTCCGCTGACTTCCATCGGGTAGCGTGCTCCGCTCGGCGAGAAGAAGAACAGTACGCCGGCGAACGAGCTATCGACGTCATAGGCTAGACCCGAAAGCCGTTCCGTATCCCACCGCGCGTCCTGCACGCTAACCGCGACGTCCCTTGTCTCGCCAGGCGCGATTGGGGAATTATCGCTCAGCGACAAGCCCCTGTCCGCCAGGAGGTAGTCCGGATATTCCACCTTGCTGGTGAAGACGTCCGGATTCAAGAATCGCAGGCCAGCAGTATTGAACTCGCCGATCCGCACCGGCTCCTTGCCGTTGTTGGTGATCTTGAAATTGGCCACCAACTCGCGCCCAGGCACCTTATAGGTTCCGTTCAGATATTTGAGTGTGATCGGCCCCGAGTCCACTTCATTTTCGAGAGCCTGGATGTTATGGAAGTCACCCGCCTGCAACGGGATGGTGTTTGGATTACCGCTGACCGTCATCGCATAGAAGACGATGACCACGAGCAGAACCGCGACAAGCGTGATCGCGCCGACCATCCGCTCTTGCGGCGTAATCACCTCTTCCGCCTTTCCGGATGCCACCCACGCAAACCGGCCGATGAAGCCGCGCTTGCCGAACCAATAGAGAATCCACCAGCCACCGACGATGATCCAGAAGAGATGCCACATATAGATCTTGCTAATCCCATAGGTCTCGATATCGACCGTGGTCCCATTCAGCAACTTCACGTCATCGGTGTAGTCGGAGAAATTGCCCTTGATGTCGATATATTGACCTGGGCCGGGAATCGGGCCGCCGGTCTTGACGCTCAATTGAACGTGCGTGTGCCAGTGGCCGGGGCGGCGCGCCTTGAGAAGCACCCTGAACGCGTAGGTCTTGCCCACTTCGAGCTTCATCGAGCGCGGCGTGAACGTGCCGCCGACCCATACACCCAACCTGGCCGCCATCGCTCCGGGCTGCCCGGTGTTGAGGAAGCATTGGGCCGGTATCTCGATGGCCGCCGGCCAAGCATTCATGATATGGAGCTTGCCGGTGATCTCATACTCTTCGTTGACGGTGACGTTGGTCTTCGACCATTTCACGTCATACCAATTGAGCGTCCGCATCCGGAGAAACGCCGCCTGCGATTTCTCGCCGTGAGCGTCGGCCGGGCCGATGCCCGCCATCGTCACGGCGAGCCCGGCCGCCAAAACCAGGGCCCAGAGCCTCCCCGCTTGGCGCGCCAGTGAACTAAACATTGTTGGTTTCATTGGTTACTCTCCCACACGGCAAGGCCGTGCCTCTTGCATTGCTAAAATGCGCCCTTAAAAGTCCTTTCGGGACCTTGGCGGCGGCGGGTTAGATGGACTTCATATATTTCGTAGTGGAGAACATCTTACCGACAAACCACCAGACGAAATACACGATGATCGAGACGAACCCGGCGAAGAACGACGCGACGCCCACGACATCCTTACCGAAGGTACGCATCGTGCCCCGTTCGATAATTCTTATGTATTCGGGCATCGAGGTACGAACGTTGTGGAAGCCGATGACGTCGGCCAGCGACATAAGCGTGCCATATTGCTCCGTCGGCGCATGGAATTGCGCAAGGATCACCCAATTGTTCGGATAGAGGAGCAGCGAGAAGCCCATCGAGCCGACAATCGCGGTAACGATAAAGCTCTTGCTGAGCAGCAGCACGATGTCGAGGAACAGCGCCTGCGGGACCAGCGAGGTCGGCCAGACGAGGTTGATCGGATAGAAGGTCCAGCCCCAGAAGCTGATGTAGCGGTCGAGCCATTCGCCGAAGAGAAGGGCGACACAAAGGAACGTCGCGCCAAACGGCAGCCGGAAATGCTCCCAGAAGAAATATTGGGCGGCCGCCGGAAAGGTGACCAGCATGATCGGCAGGACGGTCGGCCACATGCGCCGGTCCTTCCAGTCGACCCAGAAGTCCCAGTCGCCCATGGTCAGCATGGCATGGACATGATACCCGCCGATCATGATCAGAAAGAGGAACGTCAGGATCAGAAGGTCGGCTGTGTGGACGGCAGTCGCCGCCTCGGCGCGGGAATGGAACGGCGAACCCGCCGCCGCATGATGATCGTGTCCCGCAGTCGTCGCGCCGACGTTGGGGGCCGCGACCGGTGCGTTCGCGCCGGCGCCGCCTTCGATGCCCGGCGACGCCGAGATCGATTCGCCCGCCGGAACCGCTCCGGTTTTAATTGACTTGTCTCGTAGCATACTATCCTCCCAGTTGCTCCCCCGGACCCAATCGCCGGATTACCGGAGCAAATTTCAGTTGGCTTACAAAATTCTCCGCAGCCCTGCCACGGCCGCTCCCCGAGAAAAACTCCCTTCCGGGAAGCGGCCGATCAATTTGGGCTGAACGTTTCGCGGTCAGACCAAGGGGTCCTCAACCACACGAAGCGCTTACTTATTCCGCCGGCTCGAGAC
>QHBR01000345.1 GCA_003244015.1 Hyphomicrobiales bacterium
TTTGCTGGCCGCGCGGAAGGGGTATTTTTCGAGATGCCCACAAGCCAAATCCCATGCCTGAAAGCGTTACCGATCGTTGTACAAAGGCGCATGAATATATTTTCTTGTTCTCGAAATCTCCCAAGTGCCACTTCGATAGCGAAGCGATAAAGGAACCCTCGAAATACCCCAACGATGACCGCAAAGGCCGTGTCTCTTTCACCGATAAGCGCCTGCCAACCGGGCTAATCGCTGGTATCCGACCTGGCTCTCAAACCTATCCCTTCCGCAACAAGCGCTCCGTTTGGACAGTAACCACGAAGCCCTACAAAGGCGCACACTTCGCCACCTTTCCCCCTGACCTCATTGAGCCCTGCATTCTCGCAGGCGCGCCGATCGGCGGCGTGGCGATCGTGCTCGATGTCTTCACGAAAAAAGTGATGGGCTGGTCGATCGCACTCTCGATGGAAGAGTCGCTGGTGATGGAAGCGCTCGTGATGGCTCTGAAAAAAGGGACGCCGATGTACCATCACACCGATCGCGGTGGACAGTATTGCGCAAACGAGCACGTCGAGAAATTAGAAAATCTTGGTGTGAAAATTAGCATGGCTGACACTGGTGTCTCGGTCGACAATCCGTTTGCCGAATCATTCAACCGCACACTCAAAGTGGAGGAGGTGTACCTGCATGATTATCAAAATCTTGATGAAGCTCGTGCGTCCATTGGCGACTTCATCAAAAAAAGTGTATCACCAAAAAAGACTGCATCAGTCACTCAATTACCTGACGCCGGATGAGTTCTCCACAGCGTGGGGCTTGCAACATTCCAAAGAAAAAGTATCATCAATTCATTAGTAAGACGCTGGAACAAACGCGAACAAACCCAAGCTTTTGCTCTTCCCGAAACGGGGTGCATATCAATCTATGTTCGCCCGACTAAAAGGAGCGACAGCAAGAGAATTGGTACGAGCGATGGAAAAGGCGGATTTGACATCATCCGCCAGAAAGGCAGTCATATCACCCTGCACAATCTCGAAACAGACAAGACGACCCTGGTAGCGATGCACCCGGACGAGCTTCCATGCTGGCTTTTCAAAAAGATTATCAAGGACACAGGTTTGACCTAAGAACAATTTCGCCACTTCCTTTGATTATATAGGCAAGCGGTAGGGAATAGCTCAACGAAGCCATTTCTCTAACGTCGCACATTATCTAATTCCCGACGTGTAGTACTGCAGTGGAATATTCTCTCGAAATTTCCCAACGAGAAACGACTAACTGTCAAGTTGCCCCCGCTTCAGAGAATTCATTTTATGGGTTTCTATCGGTGGAGCAACCCACGCTCAAGACGAATCCTCTCCCCCATTTCACACGTATGTTCTCGCATTTGATCCGCAACGCGTGTCGACACTTTTCGATTCAAATGTCCTAGTGCCAGATTCAAGGTTTGGCATGTCAATCCAGGTATTGCTTTCCGTGCTCATCCTGGACAAGATGCCCTGTCCGGAGATAAGGCGACCGGGCGCACGCGGTAATAGATGACTCATTAGGTATGAATAGGCTGTCATTTCTTATTCGCTGAGACTGTCAGGAATCTTGTGCGGCGCCTGGCTGACCCGCTGTGCCGAATCTTTCGTCGAACATAACACCGAATTGGGTCTTGGCCTCGCACCATTCGCGGGTCGGCATTTTCCGTTATTCCGGCGAGCTGGTGCAAGGCGGGATAGAGCAATTTAATCGCCGCGTCATCGGTCGGAAAATGCCCTCGCGTTCGCAGGGCACGGTCGCGTTCAAGTCCTCGATGGCGTTTATCGTATAGAGGATTTACAACCTCGGGAAAGGCGAAAAAAGGAGTTGCCAGGGCGGGGCGAAGCGTCGAACTTATCGAGCGCCTTCCTGCCGCCATCGAAACCCACCATCACGCGACGCCCGCCGGCCCTTCCAAAATCGATCTCGTTCGCGCTACACTCCGTCTGCATCGGGGGGAAACCCTCGAATCGGCATAACTTATTCTCGCGGAACGAGATTATCCCGTCGGCATCCCCGATGTGCCTCTTCCGCGTGAGAAATCCGGGCTAAATTTGTTACAGTTCGAATAGAGATCAATCCCAGTGTTCAGTCGGCCTGTTACGACCCGCGACTATTTTTTCGTGCCAATGCAGCCAACACCGAACGGTCGGCTGCATATAGGCCACGGATCGGGCCCTTATCTTCGAGCAGACACACTGGCGCGGGCTTACCGACGCGACGGCCATCGCGTCGACATTATTACCGGGAGCGATGCCTATGAGAACTGGGTCGAGTTGGCAGCCGCGATGCAGGGCGAACCTGTGGAACAGCTCTGTCGAATCTACCATAAAAGCATTGGGGACGACCTAAAGAACATTGGGGTGGAGGTTGACGTATGGATTGACCCTACTTCCGACGAACATCGACGCAGTTATTTTGCGCTGCACGATGCGATCGTTGCCGACGTACGCCAATCAGGACACGTTGCGCTTGAACAGGAGCGCATTTTAATTAGCCGCACTGGGCGTCCAATCATTGGACCATGGCTCGTTGGACTATGTCCGCATTGCGGCGAGAGTTGCGGTGGAAATACTTGCGTTGCCTGCGGTCTTCATTTTCAGCCCGGAGGGCATCTCGAAAAATACC
>QHBR01000134.1 GCA_003244015.1 Hyphomicrobiales bacterium
GAATATTTTTCGAGGTGCCCTACAAATAATCGCTTTCAAACCACGAGGGCGCTATGGTGCTCATCGGAACGCAGCCAACGTCTAAAGGATTTCCGGTCACTTTGGGTAATCGAAACAGTTGTCAGTATGCAAATAGTCGCCATCTTAGGCGAAGGATTATAAACCTAAATGCAGCGGGGTCAAATTAAAAGGGGTGGCCTCAATCACGCTACTTGAAAGGCCGCCGCCCGCCCTCGACTTAGCGAACTCGTTTAACTAGCCCGTCCTCGATTTCGGTCGTTTTACCATAAGATGGTTGTTTATGACTGGAGCCTGCGCTTCATTGTTGGAAAACGCTCGGGTTTGCCTGTCTATTTCTCTGCGGATCAGGGTTTCGGGACTTTGCCAATTCGGAGGCTTTGCTACTTTGCCATCTATCACACGATGACGAGGCTCCCCGTCAGAAAAGAGCTTTTTCATGTTTGCGTTGTGCACAATCTCGAAAATGGCCTGAGGGCGAATTCCAGTCTCCGCGAAGCCTCCTAATGCAAAATAAATAACATCAATCAGCGCGTCACACTGAGCTTCGAGTGTTCTGGCGTTTGCTAACTCATTTACCTCTTCTCTGAGGTATTTGACGCGGACCGCCAATCGCCCATCTGATAAGGGGAAGGGCTCTTCTGAAACTGGATTTTTGAATACTCGTTGAAATTGAACAACTTGGTCAAAGCAATTATCTAATCCACATTCATGCTTGGGTTTTTGTGTGTCATTTTTCATGATTGTGTGCAGTTATAGCTTGAGTGCTTAGCTACTCCCGCTGGAAGCTAGGCCCCGACGATCCAATCACGCCAAGCCCGCTGTCCCGCCAAATCCATTTGCGGCCCATCCGGTTAGCGATTCATTGTAAATACTACCACAAGGTATTCGCTGACAAACGGAGCCTGGCACTTCTCCTGTGCAAAACCGTTTCGACTCTAGGTGCTGGTGGCACAAAGAAATCCACGCTGCAGACGTTATTGAAAATAACAAAAGAGCGAGCCCCACCTGTCGCGGGGCTCGTCGGGGAATACAATGTACTATGCAAGCCGAATTGCATCATGGCGTCGAATGACGCCTTGATTCAGGGGCGCAGCGAGGATCCCCATGACATGGGACGCGCCGCGGTGAGGCGATTTGTAACTGCGCCGTTCCATCATCTTGCTGAGCCAATCCAGAACTTTTAAATCGTACTCACCTGTCGTCGGATTTGCTTCGACCGCGCGGCATCGCTCGCATGCATCATCAACACGAAAGCGACAGTTTCCAACGAGGATTTCCCTCGTACCGGGGAATTTGTCGACCCATGTGAGTTCCTCGAACGGCTCGAAACCCGTCATCCAGACGTTCATCCGAAATCGCGACGGCACGACCTCCTGTCCCATGAACTCTGATAGCGCTTCAACTGAAGCAAGATTAAGGAACGACACGTAGCGCGAGTTCTTGCAGATAACATGGGTCAAGTTGGTTGATACCCATGCCCGCGAAGACCGGCTCCTGTGCCGCCATTAGCGCCGTGTTCATGCAGACAAAAAAGGCGGCCTTGGGCATCCATTCTTTTGTGTTACCTACTTCACGTCTGATCGCGTACCGTCGATCATCCGCGACCCCGATTGTGGGATTGATGATCAAAAATTCCGGCCTACGCCGTCGAGCCCCCTTAAAGGGGTAGTACCGAAGATCGTCGACGATTCCAGTCATTCAGGTTCTCTCTTGTTTCTATCCAGCCGCTGCATATAACCTGATGACAGTATACTATAACTAGGCTATTTGGCATAACCGAACACGAAAAAAACATAATATCATGACTATTAATAGTATTTGTAATAGGAGATATACTACACGTCTGGAATTAGATATTGCACTAAACCGCTCTCGTAGCGCCAACGATCAGCATTGAGCTAACCGAACGGGTTACGTCCGTTCCGTTTCTTCAGCTTATTCATTCTGTGCTGCTGGTAGTCGAACACCGCCCCTGCAAACGGCAGGGTACGGTGTGCTCGCACATGGGTCAGCGAAACAATAAGCGCGTCGCGACCTTCCTTGGGAACGATATGGCAGACGATGCCGCCTTCGTCGCCCGCATATGAGATTTGCGAGACGATTTCGCGTGGCTTGAAAGCGACGGTGACCTGTTGCGCTTGAAGATGCGCTGTCAACGACGGCGTCAATTCAACCTCGAAAGGCACGGCTGCTTTCAACGCTTCGAGGAGCTGGTAAGTTTTCTCGGGCTTGTCGAGCATGAGTGGCCTCGTACGTCCTTGAGTAAGCTTCCGGCCGACAAGCATACCTGCGGGGAATGGCTCAACAGAGCTAAGTCTGTAACGTCGCACAAGATTATTTTCGCGCCCCCTTTGCAGTTTGAGCGTCGATAACGGGCGTCTCCGCAGCTAGGACGTGTACTAATAAATCGAGGTCGATCGGCAACGGTTGGTCGATGTCCGTTTGGCGCTCATTTCGGACTCAGAGTCGGACGTCGCGCCAAGGCCGAGAAACCTGCACAAAAGCAGACCAATAAACTTCGTTCCTCGGACGGCCCTTCGTTCGCAATCAAAGAGTATAAAAGGCCACGGGAGAGGTGTGCCTTGAGGATAGAAAATTCGGCGGCATTCGATCCATGTTGGCCCGCTCACCCCGATTGCCAGGGCCAAGGTCTCGGGCTTGTCAGAAACGCTAAACTGGTGCAATGATTTAGCTGGAGCTTATCAGCTGCATGTCGGCTTAACAGTCGATTTTGGTGATGAGCCTCCACTACGTTCAAATTCATGAGCTTAATCACGATGGTGACAAACTATTTCGATGACCCGTACTGTCTCTCGCTCTGACTCATGGGATTTTGCTGAAATGAAGAGAGCCGCTGTCATAATTGGAGTCAACAAAACTGGCGTGCTCACGCCCCTCAAATCTGCCGCGCTTGGAGCAAAGCGCGTGGCGGAATGGTTGGATAAGGAAAAATTCGAGATTAAACTCCTGACGGACGACGAGGGTCCGGTCACGAGTTTGGCCGTCGAGGAAGCCACAAAAGGCTTGGTGACCCTCCCCGCAAGCAATCAGTTGCTAGTCGTCTACTTTTCAGGCCACGGGCTTTGGCATCTGGGTTCGGATGTCTGGCTGCTGAGCGGCGCGCCCGAATCGGTCAACCAGGCGATCAACCTTAACGCCTCGATGGACCTGGCTAAGTGTTCTGGCATACCAAACGTGGTGTTCGTGTCGGACGCCTGCCGCTCTATTCCGGACTCGCGCAAGGGTGTGTTCGTTAAAGGGATACCCGTTTTCCCGAATTACAATATCACCAAAGCGTCCAAGATCGATTTTTTCAAAGCAACAAGCGAGGCCCGATCTGCCTATGAAGGCACGATCGCGGGTGATACGCAAAGCTTGCTGACGGCCGCTTTAATGGCCGCTTACAAAGAGCCAGAGCCCGATATGATCCGCAAGGTCACCGAGGGCGACGAGACGATTGACGTAGTGCCCAATCGCAAATTGGAAAACTTCCTCCAGCGCAAAGTCAATGCGTTCCTGGAAGACATCGACATCAATCTCTCTCAGGAAATCGACGTAAATGTGCCGTCCAGCGACGAAGTGTACATTGCGCGGGTTCTAGGCTCGCCGCGCGAATTCTCGACCACCGCCACGGCGGCAGCGTCGCGGCCGCCTTCCTCGATCTCCGCCGTGGGACGTGCGGCGGCCGAAGCCGTTAGTGCCTCTCTGTCTATGCGGGGTTTCGAACGCGGCGGTTTTGACGAACTGCAATCCGACCTCGGCGAGGCGGTCGAAGGCAGGCTGCAAAGGCGAATGCCGGAGCTGGGCCCAGATCGCTTCGAAAGTCGAACGGGTTTCGTCGTTCACGGAGCGACCGTGCGACGCGCGGCCGTGGCGCGAGCCGAATCGGAACTGATCGTCGAGGTGTTCGGCCCAGAACCAGGACAGGCTCACACGGTGGTGCGTTTGCGCGACCCCCATCAATTCGTGGTCCCCGATGGGGCCGCGGCTTCGGTCGGCGTGCAGTTTGCCGACGGGCGTTGCGTCGTGTTGGCGAGCCTGCCCGGCTTCATCGGCCATGTCGTCATGGATGAGCGCGGCATGTCCAACGTAAGCTATGTGCCGTCGGCCAACGACCGGCGATGGCGTCAGTATGACGATCGCCGAAAAGAGGTCGATCGCCTTCGCGCCATGGTCGCCCTCGCGGTCGAAGGAGAAAGATTCCACGTCAAGTCGGAACGCGAAGGCCTCGAGCTGGCTGGGCGAATCCGAATGTGGAAGGGCGTCGATCCGACGCTCGGCCTTTACGCCGCCCAAGCCTTTTCGCAAGCCGGCGATGAAAACAAAGTGCTCAGCGTGCTGAATTACATGCGCGATGAGCTGCGCGCAGACCTCTTTGACGTGCGTCTTCTCGCGAGCCGTCAGCTCGAAGGGTCGTCTAGACGCTTTCCAGTGACGCCTTTCTGCCCGATGCTGACGCAAACCTGGAGCCTTTTAAGCACTCGCGGCGTCGACGTGCCCGCGCCGCTGCAGCAGTTGACGCCGTGGCTGTGCAATTCCCTCTGGACGACGTTCGGCGCCGCGGCGGCCGACGCGGTGATGCAACTGATTATCGAAGGAGAGTTGCGATGAGAATTCTCATGGTGCATGGCAGAGGGCAGGGCAGCCAGGCGGCGGCGGAAATCCAGGCGAATTGGGTCAAGACTCTGCGGCGGGGATTTGACGCCGCGGGCAAGCCCTGGCCTTCCGCAGCGATTATCGACTTTCCCTATTACGGCGATACGCTGGACGATCTCGTCGCCAAAGCCAAGCTGCCGGCGCCTGCCGATTTGGTCGCCAAAGGCCCGGGTCAAAATGCGGAATTCGAGGAATTCATGCAATCCGCGTTGGAGGAAATGCGGCAGGGAAGTTCGATCTCGGATACGGAAGTTTGGGAGAACATGGATTCCGGGCTAAGCCAGGAAAAAAGCGTCCAGAATTGGGGTTGGGTGCAAGCCATCGCGCGCGCGATCGACAAGCGTCTGACTCCGGCGTCGACCTTCACCATCGAACATTTTCTATATGACGTGTTTTTGTATGTCGCTCGGCCGGGAGCGGCTCGCCGCATCAACGAGATCGTCGAAGCCAAATTGACGAGGGAACCCACGATTGTGATTGCGCACTCGCTCGGCGCTGTGGTCGCCTATAGTGTCCTTCAGAGCCATCGCCAAGACCTCGATCTGCGAAAATTCATTACGGTCGGCTCGCCGCTAGGCGTGCGTGCCATTAGCAGCAAGCTCGGCGTTCTGAGGAACCCCGCCGCGCAAGTCGGTTGGTACAACGCGTTTGACGTGCGGGATATCGTTTCGCTAAATCCCTTGAACGACGAATATTTTCCGGTCGATCCCGGGGTAGTCAACAACGATCAAGTCAGTAACGGCACCGAAAACCGCCACGGAATCGCCGGCTATCTCGACGACCCGAATGTCGCCGCTCAAGTCGCCGGAGCCGTCTCATGAACTCGTCCGGCCGTTCACCGCGCGACTTAGCGTTGGCGGCGTTGCACAAGCAGCAACTGGAGGCGCGCGCCCGCCTCGGCGTCGCGACATTCATCTCCAAGGGCGATGCTCTGGAGGCTGCACTGAAGCGCGCCGACGTGCGCGAGCGGGAGTGCGTGATCCGAGACGGTTACGTGCAGACCCCGGCTTTCAAATACCCCGAGCGAACCGAGCGTTTGCGATGGGCGCGCACCCGCAACATACTCCTCAGATCTTCGCCTGGGCCGGACGAGGACGGCAACTACCTCGAGATGATCGCCCGACAGGCCGCGTCGATCGAGATGATTTTGTGTCAGGAACACACCGACCAGCCGAACCAACGCTCGCAAGAGCTTTGCGACCACCTCCTTCTCGGCACCCTACCGACGCTGCAGCCCAGCGCCTTCGCGCGGCGCCATGGCGACTTCCACTTCGTGCAAATTTCTGCTGGGCTTATGGAGTTCGCCTATCAGTCCTCCAAAGCCGTGGTGTTGAGTTGGAAGCCCATGAATGGTCCGGAATCCAACAGATCCGAGTTCAAATGCGAGCCCGAAGACGTCCAAAGCGTGCTTTCGAAAAATCCACTGCCGCTGCAACTGATGCGTCTCACAATCGAAAACTACCTATTTGACGGTTGGCCCCGCGCCACGGCGTACGCGCCGCCGCCGATAAATTATCAAGCGCCGTTGGAGCTATTGATCAATTGCACTGAGCGCTTCATCATCGCGCACGAATATTGCCATAATTTGTACGACGCGTTCGACATCGTTCCTCCCGGGGACCCTTTACGGGGGGAAGAATTTGCAGCTGACGTTCTGGCCTTTCACCTCGTCGCCGAAAGCGGCTTTTGTCTCGATCGGCTGCCGCCGAACGTCTCCACTCAGGGCGCCTATTTCGTCCTGGCATCCCTCGGCGTTATTCATATGGCCCTGGACCTCGCGCGTTACGGTGAAGTGCGCGAGGACCTGGGTTTCGCGGGACATCCTCCGATTAAACAACGGCTGCAGGTTCTTCGCGAATGCTATTTGCAGACCGTGACCCGTGAGGACAGTGATCTGTCGATCCGCGCCGTCCTTTTTGCCGCCGAAACCTTAGATTTGCTCTGGAGGGGCCTTCTGGACGACGGCATCGTGGCGCGCTGGCGCGACCGGGTCGTTCACCCGATTTGGGCGGGCGTGTAGCTCACCTGGTCGGGAAATCAGAGAAATCGCGCGAGGAGCCCGGTCGCAAATTCAAGCCGTGCGCGGCGTTGCTCAACTTGGCGGGGCCTAGTTTATCCGGCCACGTTAACGGATCTCTCGCCAAAGCGCCGGGGTTCCACTGGCGGCTGAAGTAATAAAATCATTTGAGCGATGAGGGGAAGCGGGAGGTGCCATGCTTTACAGTGATTGATAAAGCTCAAATCGCGGCGAACAATACGAGCTTCGTATGTATAGTATCCGATAAATCGTGTAACTACTTGAGAAAATAGCCGATGTGTCGGGAATTAGATATTGTGCGACGTTACAGACTTAGCTCTGTTGAGCCATTCCATAACACTTGCCTATACGATCAGAGGAAGTGGCGAAATTGTTCTTCGGTCAAACCTGTGTCCTTGATAATCTTTTTCAGCGTGGAAGTTCGTCAGGGTGCATCGCTACCAAGGTCGTCTTGTCTGTTTCGGGATTATGCAAGGTGATACGACTTCCTTTCTGGCGGGTTATGTCAAATCCGGCCTTTTCCAGCGCTCTCAACAATTCTCTCGCAGTCGTTCCTTTTAGTCGGGCGAACATATTAGGCGATGACAGGAACCCTCACTGTCACACCGAGGGAAACTGGTTGTTTGAGGCCTTGTTCCGCCGGGATCAATTTGCCGAGTTCATCGAGTGTTTCGAGATAGAGTGCCAACGCCTCTTCGGCATGCGTGACGGCCTCTTCGTAGGTCTTACCCCACGTATTGCAGCCTTCGAGCGCTGGAAAATAGGCTAGATAGCCATCGGGATACCGCTCGACCGAAAGACTATATGTTCGTGTATTTATTTTCATACCTGTCGTTGTTATTGTACAAGCTTACGTGATTTGTACATATATTTACAATCTGATAATATATGTCGCAATGTGTGACTGTATTACAGTGTCAAATGGAAATGCAATATGTCCTGCATTTCAATTTGTTTTTTAAAAGAATTCACTACTGAGTATTTTTAATATGAGTATTTTTAAATGCATATTCTTATATAGGGCACCTCGAAAAA
>QHBR01000120.1 GCA_003244015.1 Hyphomicrobiales bacterium
TCGCAGCCTTTGCGCTGATCGGGCTGCTCGCCGCCTTTCTGCCGGCCTATACGGACCGGAAGGAGTTCTGGACCCTCGACGGCGATACCGTCCGCTGGCTTGGCGTCGCTCTCTCTACGGCCGGTGGCGCGCTGCGAATCTGGCCGGTCTTTGTACTCGGCCACCGGTTCAGCGGGTTGGTCGCATCCAGCCCGGGCATACCCTGGTCACGAGCGGTGTCTATGGTGTCATCCGCCACCCAGCTATCTGGGATTGCTCATCGGTACGCTGGGGTGGGGCCTCGCCTTTCGTTCGGGGGTCGGCGTGCTGCTCGCGGCGCTCATGATCCCGCCGCTCCTCGCGCGCATCGGCGCGGAAGAAAGGCTGCTCCGCACAGAGTTCGGCGCCGAGTACGATGCTTACCGCGACCGGACGTCAAGGCTAATTCCGGGCCTCTATTAGGATCATAAGATTCGCAGACGAAGTCGAGTTTGCGGGATGCGAGAGCCGCCGCCGCTTGAGTTCGTCTGGCGCCAGCGTTCGACACCGGTACGGCTGTATCCTTGCAAAGTGTTGACAAATATGTCACCCTAAATCTAATGAGAGACACGAGGCTGATTTCATGGATCAAGGCGGCACGTAAGGAATTCGAAGAATTTCCGGAAGATGTGCAGAGCGACGTGTTCGACGCGCTCACCATCGCGGCCGAGGGAGGCAAGTCTGACAAGGCAAAACCATTCAAGGGCGTTGACGGCGGAGTGTTCGAGATTGCGCTCCGGTATCGCGGCAACGCTTTCCGCGCGCTCTATGCCGGCAAGATCGACGCGGACATCTGGGTGATCCACGCCTTTCAGAAGAAATCGAAGTCAGGGATAAAAACACCGCAAATGGAGGTCGATCTTGTCCGCGAACGGCTCAAGCGATTGAAGGAGGCTTTGAAATGAAAACCGGCGAGATGGAACTTGTGCGCGGACGCGGCAACGTCTACCGCGACTTCGGACGGTCCAACGCGGGGCTTGAACAGGCGCGCGCCATGATCGCGGCGAAGATCATTACTATCCTCGATGAACGCAAGCTCTCGACACGCGACGCCGAGAAACTGACGGGCGTTTCGCATTCCGAATTCTCGCGCATCCGCAACGCCCAGCTGCGCCGCTTCACGCTCGACCGGATGATAGCCGTGCTCGGCAAGCTCGACGAGGATGTTGAGGTCAACGTCACCTTCACCCCTCGTCAGCATGGCGCACACGCTACGCCGCATGTACGATAATGACCGAAGCCCATAGCTCATGACCGAATACAAGGAAATCATTGTTGCTCTCATCGCCGTGGGCGGCGCTATGATTCCCTACCTGCTTCAAAAGAACAAGGAATTGAACTTCAAAATTGCGGAGCAAAAACGCGAGGCATACGCCAGTTTTCTGAAGAATTTCACCGAGATAGCGGTCGCTGTCATGCATGATGAGGATGTCTCAGGAAAAGATGCAGACCGGGATCGGATGTTAGCCAGAGATCAGCTGCTGCTTTATGCCAGCGACGATGTCATCAAGGCATATGATACGTGGGTTAGATATGCGGACATCAAAAAACACGATCTTGACAGGGAAAGTGAGCTAGTGAGTTCCATCTTCCTCGCCATCCGTAAAGACCTATTGGGCAAGACCAAAGTAACAATGGAGCACCTCGCCAACCTAAATCCCTTTAATCGCGGGTGAAGAGATCGTTGCTGCGCCGTTGCCAAAAACGCATAATCTCCTTTTCTGGAAAATCGCCTCCCAAAATCGTCCCGTTCGTCTTCCACGATAGCGGCGACTAAGCCAACGCCTGCGTGCGCGCACAACCCCGACCAAAAGCCGCATAGGGCCCAGTATGGAACGCGCTGCGTCCCCGCGATCACGCGCTCGGCGCGACGTTTGGAACTTGCTTGAAGCTCCCGGCCCCGCCCGGTTCAGGCACCCCTAAGCAGAGATTCGTAGCTTGGCCAACGGATACTGGCGAAACATGTTGTTTATGGCGCCAACGGCGCAATGGATGGCCGTTTCGAGGTCGTCCTCGTCGGCGAAGGTCTGATCGGCGAGATGATGCGCCTTGAGGTCGCGCCGCTCGATATCGTTGAGTTCCTGGGCGTATTATGCAGCCATTCGACGGCGAGCCAATGGGCGCGCGAAGCCAACGCCTCCTGCGTCGCCCGGCTCTTGTGGATCGGGCCGTTGTCGAGCGTGAGGACGACGGGCGTGGCCTCGGCGCCGGGCTTGGGGCCATAACCCTGGTCGATGGCGTTGAGGAGGGCGATGAAATCGGCGCTGCGTTTGCTGCGCAAGGTCACGACGTGAAGCTGTCGCTTCGACCAGTCGAGCGCGCCGATCATGGCGATCTTCTTCCCTTGCCCTTGAGCCTGAACGCGCTGGTCGGCGCCGCGTCTGGCCAAGGTCTGGCGAGATAGGGATGCGTGAGCGCCTCGCTCTCATCTGTGTAGAGAAGGACGATGTCGAAGGCCTCGGCTTGTCGTTTGCGCAACCGAAGTCGCAAGCCGACGCGTGCGATCTGGTTTGCGTCCTGCCGTCCCTTCAGCGTGTGGCGCGGCCGCCGGAAACGAAGGCCCCTTTTTTGCGCAGCGCCTTGGAGAGTTGCGATCGGGAGACGCAAAAACCCTCGCCCGCCTCGATTTCGGCGGCAAGACGCGCCAGCGTCCAGTTCGTCCGGAAGGCGACGGGCGCCGACAAAAGCGGTTCGGCAACCCGCAGCGCCGCTTGGGTCCTGAGCGGCGCCGGGCCGCGAGCAATGCGGGTTTTCAACCGATGCACGCCGTTCGCATGAAAGCGCTCCGCCATAGCCGCATCCTATCTTCGCGCACGCCGAAGGCTGCGCCGATGCGCGCGCTCGCCCATCCAGAAAGTGTCAATAGAAGAGCCCGCGTCCGATCCGCCTCGGCGCGATCCGCGCTCAAAGCCAGGGCCTCCTCTGTTCTTGCGTCACGCAAACCGGAGATTTCCCCGCCATATCCGGCCTCCAAAATCACCCCAGAAGACGGAATCACAACCAACATCCGTTGGCCATCCCACACAACCTGCTTAGACGGTATGCCGGGCGGCGACCTCGTAGAGGTCGATCGTCTGGCGTGCGCGGTCATGGCGGGCCATGAGGTTCAGGCTGGCGGCCGTGTCTTCGCACCAACCGGGGGCGGAGAGGGTGTGAATTTCCTGAGGTTGATCGGGAGCGCTGATGTCGTAGACGGCCGCGCCGTGCGCGGTGCGCAGGTAGAGTGTTTCAGCAAAGCCCAGGACGCGTGGATTGCCGACCGCTTGAGGATGTCCCAGGCGGGAGACAAGATTCGCCAGGGCCCGAGTCAGGTTCGGGGTGGCGGCGCCGCCCAGCTGACGCCCGTTGTGGAGAACCCCTTCATCCTGCTCTTTCTGCTCTTTCGGCTCGTCCACGGCGTGACGGGTGGTGGCTTCCAGCAGCTGTGGAGCAAGGGGGTTGCGCACGTCCCAGCGCAGGGTCTGGCGGTCGGTGGTGACAGCCAGGTGCGGCTCGCGTAGGGCGCCCGTCACCTCGATGCGCCGCACCTTGCCTTGTACCGGCAGGCTCGCCCGCAGACTGTAGAACGTCTGACGCACCGAAACTTCATGCGGTTCTGCAGTGGCGTCGTGCGGGCGTTCAAGTTCCAGAGTGAGTTCCTGGGGGCCGCCCTGGTCGGCAAACATCAGCGAAAAGTGGAGGGCGCCGCTGCTGGAGGGACGGCCGATGAGAACGGTGGCCCCGTCTGGCGCTCGGACGGTCAGCGTGTTGCTTGGATCCACTCCTTTGACCAGGATCTGCCATTGGCGCACCGCCCCGTCGCGAAGGACGTGGAACGGGGGGTCGACCAGCCAGTGGATCGTCTCGATTTTGGTGAACTGTTTCTCCCAGTAGTAACAAGACAAGCTGGCGCCTAAAAGCCCGGTTTGCAGCGCCTGTGACTCTGCGTCGTTGAGCGGCTGCGCCGGCGGGAACGTGAGGGTGCGCACCCCGCGGTTGGTGATCACCCGGACCTGGCAGGGGTACGACACAGGCGGGTTACGGGGCGTGACCGTGATCTCGTTATCGTTGACGGTGAGGGTGTAACCGTTTTGCGGGTCGGACAGGATCCGCGCCTTGATGAGCTTCGCCGGCGGTGTGTACGGTACGCTGATCTTCGCCTGATTGCCGATGCGGAAGTTGTTCTTGCCATTGCCGGTGCAGCCGCCAAGAACCTGCCAGGCGAGGGGTTTTCGGCTGATATCGCCGATAGACCCCATGAAGAGCTCGCCGAGGTTCGCCACGGCGCCGGACAGCACCAAGCCTTCGGGGACGCCATGCGCCCACTCCAACACGAAGCGGGAGTTGAGGGTCGGGACGAGCTGGATCACCAGGTCACCGCCGAGGTGCACTCATACTCCGAATCATTGAGCTTGTGACAGGTATCGCCCAGGCTCTTGGAGATGTCGTCCTCGAGCTTTTGGGCATTGATCACCCCGATCAGCTGGCCGAACGTGAAATAGGGACCGAAGGCGATGCCGCCGAGATAATCGAGCAATCCGATTTTTTCCCCCTCGAACAGCGCCGCTCCGGCGAACGGGTAGAGCAAAGCGCCAGTGAGGGCGCAGCCGAATACCTGATCGTTGTTGGTTGGGGCGTCATCCAGTTGATGGATGATAAGATGGTCCGGCGTTGGCACGCTGAAACGCCCGCCAAGGTCGAGCCTCCCATCCATGTCGATATCATCCACGAAGCTTGGGCATACACCGAGCAAGCGAATGTCCGCTGCGATCCGCACAGTGGTTTCACTAGCATCCCACCTGCCCGCCGGGTCGGACAAAATCCTGAGGCCCGCCTTGGCGTTCAGCGCGTCTTTGCTGAGATGCTCGGCTTCCTGGCTGAGCACATTGGCATCCATTAGCATCGCCCACTCCTTCCCGGCCAGCAGGTCGGCGGGTCCGGCTTCAAAAAAGTCCCGTCCAACGGCAATCGGGGAGGCGTTGACGTCGAAGTCAGCGCGCAACGCCACGCACGTGCCAGCCGGGTCACAAGCGATGCCCGCGTTGATGGCGGAGACTGGTCGGTGCAGCAGTTTGGTCATGGCGCTGATATCGACGATGGAGGAATCGATCTTCACTCCGCCGATAACCTGGGCAATCAGCGCCCGCTGAGCGTCGGTCATGCCCAGGCCGATCAAGCCGAAGTCGACGTAGGCGAGCACATAGGAAAGGGTGAGCGGCCCGCCGCCCTGGGTCGGGTTAGCAGCATTGAGTGCGACGTTGAAGACCGGAAAGATCGTCAGGGTGCGATATGGTGCAGTGGGCGTCGGTCCGTTCGCTTCGAGATCCGAGGCGCGGACCAGCAGCACCTTCACCTCTTGTTTTACCTGCAGATAAGGCACGGTGAAATTGAGAAGGCTGGTTGGCGAGAAGGTCCACACCGATTGGGTGGCGGCGTTTTTGGCCTGCGGGATGCCGCTGCTGTAGTCGATAGCTTGCTCGCGCTGCACCGTGGTGGTGTTGCCGATAGAGTCACCTGGTCCACCACCAGCAGGCCGCCGTCCGGGTCCGGGAGGCTCAGATCCACGCCCAGGGGCAGAGAGCGGAGTCGATTGCGGACGACGCGGGCGAAAACTGAAGCGGACATTTGAAGTTCAAAATACATTTGAAGTTTCCTCCAACCAGCGGCATCTGAACCCACGCCTCTTGCAGCCAAACATTATGTCCTGGAGTACGGCCACGCGGAGGCGATCGCGGCCTGCATCACCGTCGGCCTCGCGCGGGTGAAGACGTCCTTGGAATGGATGCAAATCCAACGGCACTTGCGAGAGTATATCTTACAGTGTCAGCGCTGTCGATCAGGGATTTCCTGCCGAAAGCCCCTGATAAATGACGGGAATCGCAGCGGGGATCATGATAGCGGCCGATTGTGGGCAGTTTGGTGGCCTCAGGCGTGGCCAACCCGAAATTCAATATGATCCACAACCCTTCCGGGAGCTTGCACAAACGAGCCCATTGCCCTATATAGATTTTTCGTTCATGCGTCTCATGACGGTTGTTTAATCGAAACGACCGCTCTATTGAGAGTGGGCCCCGCGGGACCCGCTCTTTTTTATTGCCTTTTGGGCTCCTTCGAGGTCGAAGCGTGGTTCCTCGATATTTTGATGCCGGAGCGTACCGGCGATGGACCGGCAAAGTTTGGATCGCGACAGCAATGGCATGGCGACGGAGGCGCAAGGCGTCCTTGATGAACCTCGCTTGATCGAAGAAACCGGGGTTGCCGCGCGTATGGCGCATGTTGCGCAACCAGTTTTGACCGGTCTCGGATACCGGCTGGTCCGGGTCAAGCTTTCGGCGCAAGCGGGAATGACGGTGCAGATCATGGCGGAACGTCGCGACGGATCGATGAACCTCAATGATTGCGAAATCGTAAGCGCATCTCTCTCGCCCATTCTCGATGTCGAGGAGCCGGTTAAAGGGGCCTATCGCCTCGAAATTTCCTCGCCTGGGATTGATCGTCCGCTCGTCCGCGTATCGGATTTCCGTCGCGCTTTTGCGCGCGAAGCACGTATCGAGATGACTATCAGCATTAGCGGGCGCAAGCGCTTCCGCGGTTTTGTTGGCGAGGTCGAAGGCGAAGGCCGGAGTGCCGTGCTGACGCTCGACCGCAGCGATGCAAAGCCAGGCGAAGCCATCAAAGCCGCGCTTTTGCTCCGCGACATTGCCGAGGCAAGGCTGATTTTGAGCGAGGTGCTGATCCGCCAGTCGCTGCGGGCCGCGAAAGCATCGCGGGGCCAAGATGCGAGCAAAGATCCCGACATGGACGATGAGGCCGGGAGAGCGGCGCTGGGCGCGGACGCCGGTTCGATGCGCGGACCTGGCCGCTTCGCGCGAGGCGCGTTCAAGGCCAAACCCATTCTGCCGGCTGCCGAGCGGTCGAGCTTCAAGCAAAGCAAACCGAACCAAGCCAAACCGGCGAGGCCGCACCGGTCCGGCGCGGCTTCGCCAAAAACAGGAGACAAAAATGGCGGTCAGCGCCAATAGGCTCGAACTCTTGCAGATCGCCGATGCCGTCGCGCGGGAAAAATCGATCGACCGGCAAATCGTTCTCGCCTCGATGGAGGACGCCATTCAGAAAGCCGCGCGGTCCCGCTACGGTCAAGAGACCGAGGTTCGCGCCGAAATCAATCCAAAAACCGGAGAGATCCGGTTTTCCCGCCTGCTCCTCGTCGTCGATCAGATCGAGAACGACGCGACTCAGATCACGGTCAACGAGGCGCGCAAGAAAAATCCGGCGGCGCAAGCCGGCGATTGGATCGCGGAAACCTTGCCGCCATTCGATTTCGGCCGGATCGCCGCGCAATCGGCCAAGCAGGTGATCGTTCAGAAGGTCCGCGAAGCCGAGCGCGACCGGCAATATGAGGAGTACAAGGACCGGATCGGCGATATCGTCAACGGCGTCGTGAAGCGGGTGGAATTTGGCAATGTGATCATCGATCTCGGACGCGGCGAAGCGACGATAAGGCGTGACGAAATGATCCCGCGCGAAGTTTTTAGGCCCGGCGATCGCGCCCGCGCCTATGTTTATGACGTTCGCCGCGAACAGCGCGGGCCGCAGATTTTTCTGTCGCGCACGCATCCGCAATTCATGGCCAAGCTGTTTCGCCAGGAAGTGCCGGAAATCTACGATAATGTCATAGAGGTGAAGTCGGTCGCGCGCGATCCGGGGTCGCGCGCCAAGATCGCGGTGATTTCACGGGATACTTCGATCGATCCGGTCGGCGCCTGCGTCGGCATGCGCGGATCGCGGGTGCAGGCGGTCGTCAACGAATTGCAGGGCGAGAAGGTCGATATCATTCCGTGGTCGCCGGATTCCGCCACCTTTATCGTTAACGCGTTGCAGCCGGCCGAAGTTGTCAAGGTCGTGATCGACGAGGACTCCGCCCGGATCGAAGTCGTCGTGCCCGATGACCAGCTCTCCCTGGCGATTGGGCGCCGCGGCCAAAACGTCCGGCTTGCATCGCAGCTTACCGGATGGGATATCGATATTTTGACGGAGGCGGAGGAATCGCAACGCCGGCAGAAGGAATTTGCCGAACGCACGAACATCTTCATGAAAGCGCTGAACGTCGACGAAGTTGTCGGCCAGTTGCTTGCGTCGGAAGGATTCCGGTCGGTCGAGGAATTGGCTTTCGTCGAGCCTTCCGAAGTTGCCGCGATTGAGGGTTTCGATCAGGACACAGCCGCCGAGATTCAAACCCGCGCGCATAATTATTTGGCCAAGGTCGAGGCCGAGCAGGACGCGCGGCGGTTAGAACTTGGCGTTTCCGACGAACTCAAGGAGGTCGCCGGGGTCACGACGGCGATGCTGGTCAGATTTGGCGAAAACGATCTCAAGACCATCGAGGACCTCGCCGGCTGCGCGACCGACGATCTCGTTGGCTGGAGCGAACGCAAGGACGGCGAGACGACGAAGCACGCCGGCGTTCTTGACGGTTTCGAAATCTCGCGCGAGGAAGCGGAAGCCCTCATCATGACCGCGCGGCTCAAGGCGGGGTGGATCGAAGCCGTGCCCGACCGCGCGGCGGAGGATCCGTTCGCGAACGAGACCGCCGAATAGGAGAAAAGCATTTGGCCAGGTCCGCACGCCTCGACCCCGAAGGTTCGCCCGAGAGGACTTGCATCGTCACACGGGCGAAAGGTTTGCCCCAGGACATGATTCGTTTCGTTGCCGGGCCAGGTGCGATCGTCGTGCCTGACATCGGACGAAAATTGCCGGGACGCGGCGTTTGGGTGACGGCGCGGGCCTGCCACGTGGCGGAAGCCGTCAAACGGCAAGCTTTCTCCCGTGGTTTTAGGACAAAGGTCGTGGCTTCGGAGAATATGGCCGCGGAGATCGAGGCTCTCTTGACGAAGGACTGCTTGCAGGCTTTGTCGCTCGCTTGCAAGGCCGGTCAAATCGTGCGCGGTTTCGCCAAGGTCGAGGAGGCAATTGCCGCGGGCGCCATCGCCGGTCTTGTCCATGCCTCGGATTCCGGCGCCGACGGGATGCGCAAACTCGGGCAATGCCTGCGCCGGCGTTTTGGCGATGAGCGGGCGAGGCCGCGCGTGGAACTGTTTGCCTCCGGCCAATTGGATTTGGCATTGGGGCGGGCAAATGTGATACATGCAGCTATGATCGAGGGACCGGCAAGCGAGGGATTTTTGCAACGCTGCCGGAAGTTGACGCTTTACCGATCCGGATCGCCTGAGGCGGAAAGCCCGGACCGGCCGTCCGGGCCGGAATCGAATGGGGAATTGAATAGCCTGCCGACCTTCCGGCGTGCTGACACCGAATGGGCGGGAACGCAAGACTGATGAACGACACCAAGAACCCCGGTGACACGCTGAGCGTCGCTCCGGCCAGAACGCTAACATTGAAGCGTCCAGTCGAGGCCGGCGTCGTGCGCCAGAGCTTTTCGCATGGACGGTCGAAAGCGGTGGTCGTCGAGAAGATGAAGCGCCGGGCGGTCGCGCCGGGCGAGGCGCATGCGCCGCGCGAGGCGAATTTGCCGCCGCCGCCCGCCGCCGCCCTGGCACCGCGCCCGCAGCCAGCCCCAGCACGCCCGCAAGCGCCGCCGCAGCGGACGTCGTCCGGGGTTATTTTGCGTTCGCTGACGGATGAGGAACGCGAATCCCGGTCGCGCGCCCTTTCCGGGGCCCGTGAACGCGAGGTTGAAGAGCGCAAGCGTGCCGAAATCGAGGCCAAGGCCCGCGAAGAACGAGAAGCCCGCGAACGTGACGAACGCGCCGCGGCCGATTCCCGCAAACGCGAGGAAGAGTCGCGCCGCGCGCATGATGCGGAAGCCAAGCGCCGCTCGGAAACCGAGGCCAAACGGCGTCTCGCCGGCGGCGAACCGGCTCCAGCGCCGGCGGCATCTGCCCCGCGCAAGGCGCCAGCCGCCACGGCGATGGCTCCGGCCGGCTTTTCCCCAGGGCTAAAACCGTCCCAGGCCGTGGACGAGGAAGTCCCGCACCTTATTCGCCGTCCTGGAATGCCGGTGAAAACCGCTATTCCACGCCCTGTCCGGCGCGCTGGGGGGAAAAGCCGCGGCCGCCTTACGGTCGCCAATGTCACCGGGGAAGAAGAAGAGCGTACCAGGTCCGTTGCCGCTTTCCGCCGCCGCGTTCAACGGCTCAAGGGGCATGTCAACGAGGCCAAGGAAAAGCTCACGCGCGAAGTGATCCTGCCCGAGACAATAACAATCCAGGAACTCGCCAGCCGCATGTCGGAGCGCGGCGTCGACGTCATCAAGCTTCTGATGAAACAAGGCCAGATGGCGAAAATCACCGATGTGATCGATGCCGACACGGCGCAGCTCATCGCCGAGGAACTCGGTCACACCGTGAAACGGGTCGCCGAGGCCGACGTCGAGGAAGGGCTCTTCGATACGCCGGACACCGGCGAACATCTTGTGCCGCGCCCTCCGGTCGTGACGATCATGGGTCATGTCGATCATGGCAAGACTTCGCTGCTCGACGCGATCCGTCACGCCAATGTCGTCTCAGGGGAGGCCGGCGGCATCACCCAGCACATTGGCGCCTATCAGATCGTCGCGCCGAACGGCTCGAAGGTAACGTTCATAGACACGCCCGGTCACGCGGCATTCACCGCGATGCGCGCGCGCGGCGCCAAGGTCACGGACATCGTCGTTCTCGTCGTCGCCGCGGACGATGGCGTCATGCCGCAGACGGCGGAAGCGATCGCCCATGCGCGCGCCGCCAATGTCCCGATGATCGTGGCGATCAACAAGATCGACAAGCCAGACGCCAAACCGGAGCGCGTGCGCAGCGAATTGCTGCAACATGAAGTGCAGGTCGAATCGCTCGGCGGCGAAACGCTTGAGGTCGAAGTTTCGGCGACCAAGAACATCCATCTCGACAAGCTGCTCGATCTGATCGCGCTGCAAGCCGAACTGCTCAACTTGCGAGCCAATCCGGCGCGCCCAACCGAAGGAACCGTCATCGAGGCGCGTCTCGACAAGGGCCGCGGGCCGGTGGCGACCGTGCTGGTCCAGCGCGGCACGCTCAAGGTAGGCGATCTCATCGTCGGCGGCTCGCAATGGGGCCGCGTGCGCGCCCTTCTCGACGACAAGGGCGAGGCGAGACAAGACGCCGGTCCCTCGATGCCGGTCGAGGTTTTGGGCTTTTCCGGGTCGCCCGAAGCCGGCGATCGCGTCGCCGTCGTCGAAACCGAAGCGAGAGCGCGCGAAATCACCGCATATCGCGAGCGGCAGAGGCGCGAAAAGGCCGCCGCGCGGGGCAATTTGGCGCGCGGATCGCTGTCGGATATGATGAGCCAGTTGAAGATGACTGGCCGCAAGGAGTTCCCGCTCGTCATTAAGGGCGACGTTCAGGGCTCCGTCGAGGCGATCGTCGCGACGCTCGAAAAGCTCAATACCGAGGAAGTCGCGGCGCGGGTGATCCATGCTGGCGCCGGCGGGATCACCGAATCCGACATAACCTTGGCCGACGCCTCAGGGGGGGCGGTGATCGGCTTCAATGTGCGCGCCCACAAGGAAGCCCGCGCGCTGGCCGAGCAGTCGGGCATCGAGATCCGCTATTACAATATCATCTACAATCTCATTGATGACGTGAAAGCGGCGATGTCCGGCCTCCTCGCGCCGGCTCTGCGCGAGGACATGCTTGGCAATGCCGCAATCCTGGAAGTCTTCACGATCTCCAAGGTGGGCAAGGTCGCGGGCTGCCGGGTCACGGATGGCACCGTTCAGCGCGGCGCCAATGTCCGGCTTATCCGCGACAATGTCGTGGTGCATGAAGGCAAGCTCTCGACGCTGAAGCGCTTCAAGGACGAGGTCAAGGAAGTGCAGGCCGGTCAGGAATGCGGCATGGCGTTCGAGAATTACCAGGACATGCGGACCGGCGATGTCATCGAATGCTATACCGTGCAGGAGATCAAGCGCTCGCTGTGAGGCGGGCAGGAAGTCGAGGTCGTCATGGTCCTGTTTTATGATGGGGGCGGGTCGCTCGGGGGCAGGGACCCCGTAGTCTCGCGTGTGGACACGTTCGAATCTGCAATAGAGAAGCTGGGTTGCATCGCCGAGGTACTTAGCTCATTGGCTCAGTCTAGTGCTGAGGCAGAGGCTAGGATCGAATCGGCGGGGGACCGCATAGATCGTCTGAACGCGGAAAACCGTGCATTGCTCGATGATCTCCAGCAAGGGAAATGGTGATGGCCGATGCGCCACCCATATCGAAGGGGGCATGGCAGCTCTCTTCCTGGAAAAAGATCGCCGAATTCGTATCCAATGTCGGGCACATAGAACGGTCAATTGAAATACTAAAGGAACAGAACAAGAAGCTACAAGAAGAAGTAACCCGCCTCCAACGGCAATGTGATGAACAAGCAGGTCAACTTAGGTCCTTCTCACCTTCGTTCACACATCGCTTCGCGATCAGGTCGAAACTCGCGCTGAGAAAGCGGCGATTCACATTTTTGAACAGCTGATCGCTTTTCGGGATGGCGAAAAGCCCAAGAATTGAGCGGCAATTCACGCCAGAGATAGCATGTCCAGAGTTCACCAGCAGCAGGGCGGCGAGCCTTCGCAACGGATGCTGCGTGTGGCCGAGCTTATCCGCCATACCATGGCCGAGCTTTTGGTTCGTTCGGCGCTCGGCGATCCGGTTCTCGAAAGCCAAGCGATAACGATTCCGGAAGTGCGCATGAGTCCCGATCTAAAGCTCGCCACAATTTTTGTCATGCCGCTCGGCGGCACGAGAGTCGCGGACGTCTTGGCCGCGCTCGACCGGCATAAGAAATACCTGCGCGGTGAGATTGCTCGCCGCATACACCTAAGATTCGCACCCGATATTCGCTTCAAGGCGGACCCAAGTTTCGACTATGGCGCCAAGATCGACGCTTTGCTCGAATTGCCCGAGGTGAAACGCGATTTGAGCCAAAAACCGGACAAGCCAGAATGAAGGTCCGCGCGCTGGCGCGAAACGACGTTCATGGCTGGGTCGTGCTCGACAAACCGGCCGGCATGACCTCGACCCATGCGGTGTCCCGGCTGAAGCGCATTTTCAACGCCAAGAAGGCCGGACACGCCGGTACGCTCGACCCGCTCGCCACCGGTGTTTTGCCCGTCGCTTTCGGCGAGGCGACGAAAACCGTGCCTTTCGTTCAAGACGGCGAAAAGGCCTATCGCTTTACGGTGCGCTGGGGCACTGAGACGGATACCGACGATGCCGATGGCAGGCTTGCCGCGCAATCACACGAACGGCCCGCCGCCGCCGGGATCCTCGCGCTGTTGCCGCAGTTTACCGGGACGATCGAGCAAACGCCGCCGTCTTATTCGGCGATCAAGATCAATGGCGAGCGCGCTTACGATCTCGCGCGCGGAGGCGCCGCGCCGGTGTTGTCCGCGCGTCAAGTGACGATCCACGCGCTCGATCTCGTTGACGCGGGGCGTGACGAGGCGGTGTTCGAAGCCCGCTGCGGCAAGGGAACCTATGTGCGCGCGCTCGCCCGCGACCTTGGCAGAAGCCTTGGCTGTTATGGCCATGTCAACGCATTGCGGCGGACTCGCGTCGGACCATTCTTCGAAACGGATGTCGTGCGTTTGCCTGATTTAGATGGCGACGCCTCCTGCGCAAAAGCCTTGCACCGCGTCGAGGCGGGTCTCATGGAAGTGCCCCGCGTCGTGGTCGATTCCAGCGTCGCGGCCAGGCTCCGGCGCGGTCAACCCGTGCTGCTGCGCGGCCATGACGCGCCCTTTGATGGTTCCGCCTATGCCGCCTGTTGCGGCGTGGTCGTCGCTATTGGTGCCGTCGAGAAGGGAGAGTTGGTCCCAAGCCGCGTCTTCAATCTGCCTCTCTAAGTTGGCCTTCAAGGTTCATCTTCGCCGAGCATCGCTTCGAGTTTTGCGTGCTCGGCTTCGGATAAGTTGTTTGCCGATAAAAGGCTCATTTGCCGCCGCCGGGCAACAAGTATGATGCAGCCGCCGGTGAGAAGAATAAGGAAGGGCGCGCCCCAGAGCAACCAAGTTTCAAGCTTGAAAGGCGGCTTCAGCAATATGAAATCGCCATAGCGGCGGACCAAGAAGGTGCGAATCTGATCGTCGCTGTCGCCTGCCTGGAGCCGCTCGCGGACGAGAACGCGCAGATCGCGGGCAAGGTCGGCGTGGGATTCGTCGATCGACTCGTTCTGGCAAACCATGCAGCGCAATTGCGCGGAAAGCGCGCGTGCCCTTGTTTCAAGCCTCGGATCCGGCATGATTTCGTCGGGCTGAACCGCCCTTGCCGCAAGCGGCGCCAACAAAAGCAGACAAGTCATGACGGCGCCGCGCGCAAAGATCTTCAAATTCATTCCGCCGGTTGCGGGCGCGGCGCTTGCGCCTTGCGGGCGCGGCGCGCGATGCCGATCCTGAAACTCAGGTCGCTGAGCGACAGGCATCCGCCGAAAGCCATAATCAGCGCGCCGATCCAGATCAAGGCGACAAGCGGCTTCCAGAAAATCCTTGCGTTGACGGCGCCATTGGCCGCGACATCGGCGATGCTCATATAGACTTGGCCAAGACCAAGCGTCGCGATGCCCGCCTCCGACCGGTTCATGCGGCGGGTGGGGTAAAAGCGCGTCGCGGGGTCGATTGTGGTGACCACCGCCCCTTTGGAACGGATTACAGTTCGCCCGGCGAGTTCGGAATAGTTCGGACCATTGCGCGGCACGACGCTCTCGAAGGTCAATTCGTAAGGGCCGATTTCGACCGCCTCTCCAGGCTTCAACGCCGTAATCTTCTCGGCGCCCCAGCCGGTCGCGGCAAGGCCGAGCAAGGTTATTCCGAGGCCGGCATGGGCGAACGCCGTGCCGAAGGCGTGGCGCGGCAAGCCTCGCGCGCGTTGGCTCACCATATCAGCGGAGACGCCGCCGCCGAAAAGACGCCTGACGAGATCGACGAAAGAGCCGAGGATCACATAAACTGCGACACCGGACAGGATCACGCTGACGGCGGGGCCGCCGCGCCATGCGGCAAGAACCGCCATGAAAACGAGCCCCGCCCCGAACGCCACGGCGAGCCTTTGCGCGACGCCGGCGAGATCGCCGCGTTTCCACGGCAGCAGCTGGCCAAACGGCATCAGGATAAACAGCGGGATGAACAAAGGTACGAAAGTCAGATTGAAGAAAGGCGGACCGACCGAGATTTTTTCTCCCGTGACGGCTTCGAGCGCCAGCGGATAGAGCGTGCCGGTGAAAACCGTGGCGCAGCAGGTAGTCAAGAGCAGATTGTTGAGGACGATGGCGCCCTCGCGCGAGACGGGCGCGAAGAGGCCGCCTTGTTGCAGCCCGCCTGCCCGCAGAGCGAAGAGAGCAAACGATCCGCCGATGAAGATCACCAGAATGAGAAGTATAAAGACCCCCCGCGTGGGATCGCTCGCGAAGGCATGGACCGACGTCAATACGCCCGAACGAACCAGAAAGGTTCCGACAAGCGACAGGGAAAATGCGAGGATCGCAAGGAAGATCGTCCAGATTTTGAGGGCTTCGCGCTTTTCCATCACCGCCGTGCAATGCAACAGCGCGGTGGCCGCGAGCCATGGCATCAGCGAGGCGTTCTCCACCGGATCCCAGAACCAGAAGCCGCCCCAACCAAGCGTGTAATAGGCCCAGTAGGAGCCCATCGCTATGCCGAGGGTCAGGGAAATCCAGGCGATCAGCGTCCAGGGCCGCACGAAACGTGCGAAGACCGCATCGATGCGGCCCGAAATCAAAGCCGCCGCCGCGAAGGAATAAGTGATCGAAAGCCCGACATAGCCGAGATAAAGCAGCGGCGGGTGGATGGCGAGGCCCGGATCCTGGAGGAGCGGGTTCAAATCATTGCCTTCCACCGGCGCCCCGGCGAGCCGGGCGAAAGGATTCGATGTAAGGAGAATAAACAGAATGAATGCAGCCGCGATCCAGGATTGCACCGCGAGCACATTCGCGCGCATGTCTTCCGGCATCGATCGCGAAAACAAGGCGACCGCCGCGGCGAACAGCGAAAGCACCAAAACCCACAAAAGCATTGAGCCTTCGTGATTGCCCCAGACGCCGGTGATTTTGTAGATCAAGGGTTTGGCGGAATGCGAGTTCTCGACGACATTGACGAGCGAGAAGTCGGAGACGACGTGGGCCATCGTCAAGGCGAAATAGGCGTAGGCCACGAGGCCAAAGCCGATCAGCGCGACCGGAGGCGCGACGGCCATTAGGCGCTGGTCGCGCGCGACGCTACCCCATACCGGCACCACGGAATTGACGAGCGCGAGCGCCAAGGCAAGCACAAGCGCGTAATGGCCGGTTTCGACGATCATACGCGCCTCCTTAGCAAAATCCCGGCTTTCGTCCTCACCAGCGCATCCTCATTTGCCCATGCTTGCCGCTTCCGCACCTTCCCGCCAAACGCCTTGTTTCTTCAGCGCGTCGGCGACCTCGCGCGGCATGTAGCGCTCATCGTGCTTGGCGAGAATACTGTCGGCGTGAAAGATTTTGTCTCGGCCAAGCGTTCCCTCGGCGACGACCCCTTGTCCTTCCCGGAAGAGGTCGGGCAACAGCCCCGTATAGGTCACTACGACATCTTGCTTGGTGTCCGTCACGGCGAAGCGCACCGTCTGGCCGCCCTCGTGGACAAGCGAGCCCTCTCGCACGAGCCCGCCGATGCGCAGCCGTTGCCCGGCGTGCGGCGCCTTTTGCGCAAGCTCGCTCGGCCCATAGAAAAAGACGATATTGTCGCGCAACGCCAAAAGGACGAGGCCTAGGGCGAGGCTGAGCGCGGCGAGCGCGGCGGAGATCAAAACGAGACGGCGTTTTTTGCGCATCATTGCGGGATCAACCTTCTAACCCAAGTTCCCGCGCGAGCGTCTCGATGCGCACGAGTGCGTTTGGATCGCCCGCGAGATTGCGTTTTGCATCGATGAGCGCCGAGCGCGCCTTGCCCGGCTCGTGCAAGACCGTATAGGAGCGGACAAGGCGAAGCCAGCCTTCAACATCCTGTCCGTTTTGAGCCAGGCGCGAGGCGAGCCTCTCCACCATGCCGCGAATGGCGGTCATCTGCCCGGCTTCCGGTAAAGCCTCGCTCTTGGCCGCCAAGCCATCTTGCGTTGCCTCAGGCCCCGCGCCGAGCGCCGCTACTTTTTCGCGCAGCGCCTGCGCCCATGGCGCGCCTTGCGGCGCTTCGGCGACAAGCCTGCCCCAGATTTCCCTTGCACCGGCCTTGTCCCCTTCCTGTTCGGCGGCGAGCCCGAGAAAAAAGCGGGGCTCGGCGGCCGAGGGATCTTTCGCCGCCGCCGCTTCGAAGGATTGTTTGGCTTCCGGCGTCACCACGCCCTTGGCGGCTGCAACCAGCGTTTCCCCGTAAAGCGCATGTCGCGCCGGCGTCTCGCCAAGCAGGCGCAGGGCCGCGCGCGCGGCACTCACCGCGTCACCTGCGCGGCCCATCCTGAGATAAACCGGCGCCAAAACCTCGAAGCCGCGCCCATCGTCTGGATGTTGCGCAAGATGCGCCTCTATCTTAGCAATCGCAGCCGCCAGATCCATGCGCGCGGGCGAAGCGTCGAGCCGCGCCGCGAGCGGTGCATCGGGCATATCCGGATGGCCGATGGTTGCATAAAGCGAAAGCGCCAGAACTGGAACGAAAATCGATACGCCCACGGAAGCAAGCCGGGCCCTGGTCCGCGATGCCGCCGGCAATGGTTCAATCGCGGCGTCCGCCGCCATCAGGCGGCGGGCTGCTTCGGCTTTAGCGCCTTGCGCATCTTCCGGCGCCACCACGCGTTGCGCTTCGTCCCTTTCAATCTCGGCGAGCTGGGCCTTATAGATTGCGATGCCGATTTCGCCGCGCGCAACCCCGCGCGGGGCTTTCGCAAGCGGCCATAGGACGCTCAGCACCGCGACGGCGGTAAAAACGGCGAAAATCAACCATAACATGGAGCCTTAATAGTGATTGGCCGCGCGGTTGCAAGGGCTCATCGCGTCGCAAATATTTGGCGGGTAATCGGTTGCTCTCATGCCGAGGGCAGCCTGAGGTCCGCGCGCAATCCGCCTTTGGGGCTATCTTCGAGAGACAAATGGCCGCCGTAAAGCGACGCCAGATCGGCGACGATCGAAAGCCCGAGGCCCGATCCGGGCTTCGTTTCATCGAGACGCTTGCCGCGCGACAGCGCGGCCTGGCGCAGCCCGGCGGCAAGTCCTGGCCCATCGTCGTCGATGGTGACGCGAAAGAAACGGCGCTCCGAAAGGTTGCGCCAGGGCTCCGGGTTTATGCTGATCGCAACCGCGTGGCGCGCCCATTTGCCGGCATTATCGACGAGATTGCCAACCATCTCCTCGAAATCCTGGCGTTCCCCTTGAAAACGAATGGCCTCCGGCACCGAGACCGTGAAGCTAATCGCCCGCTCCGCATAGATTTTCTCAAAAGTGCGGACCAAGGCTTCGACGGCCGGGGCCACCTCGGTCGCTCCGCCCAGCGTCCTGGCCCGGACTGCCGCGCGGGCGCGGTTAAGGTAATAGGAAACCTGATCGCGCATGAGCGCGGCCTGCTCCTCTACCTTGGCCGCGAGCGGGCCGGGATCGACCGCGGCTTCGTTGACGATGACGCTGAGCGGCGTTTTCAAGGCATGAGCGAGATTGCCAACCTGGGTGCGCGCGCGCTCCACCACGTCGCGGTTGGCGTCGATCAGCAGATTGAGCTCGCTGGCGAGCGGTGCGAGATCCTGCGGGAAATCGCCTTCGATTTTCTCGGCTTCGCCGCGCCTTATCGCGGCGACCCCTTCCTGCAACTGCCAAAGCGGTTTCAGGCCATAGCGAAGCTGCGCCGCCGCCGAGACAACAAGGGCCAACGCGAGAACCGCGAAGGTGAGCACGAGGTCAAACTCGAAACGCGAAATTTGGGCCTCGATTTCCCCGGTCGTCGCGGCAACCTGAACGAGATAAATTCCTTGATCTCCAGTATCGATGATGCGTTCGAGCATTCGCAAGGCGCGGTCGTCCGGCCCTTTCGCATAGCCTCTCCGCGCACCGCCGGCACCGGCCGCGACGCCGGCATCGGACAGGCGCGGAAGCTTTGCCGCGAACAGCGAGCGCGAACTTCTAATCTCTAGCTTCGGCACGTCCAACCGCGTGATTTGCCAATACCAGCCAGACAAGGCCAGTTCGAATTGCGGCTCGCCGAGCTGGCCCGGCGCGGTGCGGCTATCTTCTCCGGGCGTTGCGATATCGGCGACGAGGGCATGCAAATAAACGCCGAGGCGCTCGTCGAAATTGGCCTCGGCGGTGCGCCGGTAAATTGTCGAGAGAACCAGCCCCGCGACCAGAAGAATGGCAAAGCCCAATAAGGCCGCGGAAACGAAAAGCCGCGTTGCTATCGAGCGCGGTCTCGGGCGGGCAGGAGCGCCTTCCGGCCGCGCCGGGCCGGAAGGCCGCGCTAGCTCCTCACCGTTTCGCATCCGCCGCCGCCGGCAAAATGTCCCTTGGCCGGACCTTGTTTCATACCCGCTCGTATTGGACGCCGCCGCGTGGCATCAAACCTTGCTCACGTTTGCTTCACTCTATTTGAGATTTACACTTCCCAACGCAATTCGTATAATTACGTGCGCAGACCGATTTGGCGGCGGGTTTGTTTTCCGCTTTACCCATGCACGCGTCAACGGCGTCGTTACAATCTTTTATGCAATTGGGATCGAACTTTTTGAATTCACCGGCCATCACCGGGTTTGCGGCGCTCGACGAGCCAGCCGAGGCGGCCCCCACGGTGACGGCAGACAGAAAGGCGCAGCAGACCACGCTCAGCGCCATGGATTTCAAGGCAACCATAATCATAATATCCTCCCGGGGGTTGTTGGCGCGCGTCCGAATTTTTGACGATCGGCCGCCCTGCTTTGACGGTTTACGCCTATGACTCCGAACTGCTTGCAGCCTCGCGCGGAATGCGCAGTCAAGGAGACTACACGCCGCCGCGCGGAAAAGGAAGGGGCATAGCGGCCGAGATTTCGGACGCAGTGCTCGTATGCCCTTTCGGCAGTCGTTTATCCTTTCCGCAACTTTTTGAGATCATGCCCGAGCGGCGGGATCTGCCCGTCTCGGCTTCGCCCCATCCTCCGTTTCCGGCGCAGACAAAATATAGCCAAGCCCCCGCACGGTCTGAATCACTTCGACGCCAAGCTTCTTGCGCAGCCGTCCGACGAACACCTCGATCGTATTTGAATCGCGATCGAAATCCTGATCGTAGAGATGCTCGATGATCTCGCTGCGCGATATGATCCGCCCCGCATGATGCATCAAATAGGACAACAGCCGGTATTCGTGCGAGGTAAGCTTGACCGGGATGCCATCGACCGACACCCGGCCCGAGCTGGTATCGAGGCGCACCGGACCGCAGCTCAATTCGCTTGTCGCATGACCGGCGGCACGCCGCAACAGCGCGCGCAGCCGGGCAAGGATTTCCTCGATATGGAAGGGCTTGGCGACGTAATCGTCGGCCCCGGCGTCGAAACCCTGAACCTTGTCGCTCCACCGGTCGCGGGCAGTCAAAATCAACACCGGCATGGCGCGGCCGGCCCGTCGCCATTCCCTCAGCACGGAAGTACCGTCCTTTTTGGGCAAGCCCAAATCCAGGACGACGGCATCGTAAGGTTCGGTGTCGCCCAAAAACCAACCTTCTCCGCCATCGAAGGCGCGGTCGACCGCATAGCCCGCCCGCGTAAGCGCGGCGAAGATCTGCCGATTGAGGTCCTTGTCATCCTCGACGACGAGCAACCGCACGCTTCGATACCCCTTTGCAAAAGCAATGTTTCGCCTGAAACCTTGCCTCTTCCCCCCGGCGTCGAACGAAGGCTGGAACGCCGCCGTTTTTTCTTAACACGAAGAATTCAATGTTCATTCTTCGAACCGATGACCTGTCCGGTCTTGGCATTGACGAAAACGTGAATGACCCGGCCGTCGCGGCGCAAAAGGCTCATCTCATAGACAAGCTCCTCGCTCCAGCGGCAAAGCTTGACCCCGATGGCTTCCGCGTGCGACCGGCTCGCCGCGCTCCGCACGACACGAAACGGCTCAAACAGCCCATGCGCGAGAATCTTTTCGCGCGTCTCGGCCGTCGAGAAACATACGCGGTCTGGCTCTGGTTCGGTCCGAGCCGCCGCGCTTGAGCCCAGATAGGCCGTGACAAAGACCGCGATATAATAAAGCATGACTCGAGGCTGGCGTGGCGAAAATGAATGAGCCATGAATATTGCGAACATGCGCGGCTATTTTCGAATCGTTTCACTCGCTAAGGCTTTTTTGCCCGCCCCGCGCGCGGGTTCGGGCGCAATGCTGGCTTGCCTGTCCGGCATAGTTTTAACGGCGCCCGCATTTGCTTTGGTCGGCCCTGCCCGAGAGGCCCCGGAATTCGCGCCCTATGTCGTTACGGTACTGGACAAGAGCGGCAGCGGCGGCGCGAGCTTTTGTACCGCGAGCGTCATCGCTCAAGACGTTATCCTGACCGCCGCCCACTGCGTCTCCAATCTTTCGAACACACGGGTGTTTTATCGCGGCGGCCAGAAGCAGCTGGTTCTATTCGATGTTGCTTCGATCGCCATTCACCCGGAATTCCGGCCCAAAATCGGGCGAAAACATTTGATTTCCATAGATCTTGCGCTTCTGCGCTTAGCTGAGCCGTTGCCTCCCGCATTCAAACCCATCGAACTTACGGGTTCCGGCCCGGTCGCGACCGGGCAGCCGTTTCGCATTGCAGGTTTTGGCCGGGCGGATGAAAGCGTGAGCGGAACGTCAGGTGTCTTGCGGGCGGGCATTCTCGTCGCGAGCGGACCGAAATCGCCGGTTCTTGTTTGGCTTACCGATCCGGATGGCGCCGGACTTGGCGGTTGCACCGGCGATTCCGGCGCGCCGGTCCTCGCCATCGGTCAACCGGCGCTCGTCGCCGTGGCAATCAGGGCCAGGGGCAACAATGGATATTCATGCGGCGCCTCGACCGAGGCGGTGCTGATCGGGCCGCAAATGCCATGGGTTCGCAAGACACTTCAAGCCTGGGGAGCACTCTGAAGCATGACAGATTTTAAGGAAGAGGGAAATTTTCTCTGGGTCTGCGGAAGAGACAATGAGCCAGTTTAGAAACGTTTTCATATTTCTATTGTTGATTGATAAATCGACCTTTTAAAAGGATGAGTGTCCATGCTCATTTCATAATTTATTTCATGTGTTTGCAGTGAAGCAAGGGAAGTGACTGTGGATAAATGGATAACTCAATAGTCAAGTGCCGTCCGAACTAATTTTTACCTATTAATATAGATGGAACGTCAGCCAGGGCTTGATAACTTTGATTTAATGATACTAATATTAACGATGGAACCAACCCACTTAATAAGAGCAGTACTGTATAAATAATTAGTTGATGGATTGTTTCGCCTACGGGTAATTTATTAATAATTCCACTCAGGATTTCAGGTTTTCTCTGTAGCAATATAACGAATATTGAAAGCAATATAATCCCAAATATCATCCCTAAAGATTCTTTCCAATGTAATTTCATCTGTTCAATAAAGGGCATATCATTCTCGGTTGCATATGCATTGTGAACTTTTATTGATTTTGCACCAACAACTGTTCCTTTAAAAGCGATGGTGGCATCATGGTCACCGGCGTATATTAGCTGAATCGACCCGCCATCATCCCTCTCTAGGATGTCAAAAGCTATATCTAAAATGTTTCCCGTTCCGCTAGGAATCGCTATTTTGAATCCTGTTACTTCACGGCTTTTATTTAATATTTTTGCGTCCAGAATATCTGCGCCATCGGGCAAAACACACTCGATTGGTTGGAGAATGTCTGATCGTAGTATGGGCATAGCTCCCGCATTCCAGAAATAAAGTCGCACAGCTGTTACACTGCGCGGCCCAACTGGATTACCCTATATGAAATTGAAAGATCAGAGAGTTGGGGGCCTTTCGAGTCGACTATGACTGCCCGAACTGGATTGACGAGGAACGTTGGGATTCGTTCTTGAACAGATTTTACGTAAGGGCATCTCGAAAAATACCC
>QHBR01000021.1 GCA_003244015.1 Hyphomicrobiales bacterium
GATCTGGTAGAATAGCGAATGCTCGAAGTCATCAGCCGCAAAGAAGCACTGGCCCGCTGCCTTACAAAGTACATGACCTGCAAGCCCTGCAAACATGGCCATGTCGCCGAGCGTCGGACTGATACCGGCAATTGCATCGAATGCCAGCGGCTCCGTGCACGGACACCAATGCGCAGGGAGTACATGCGCCTTTACGCACAGTCAAAACGTCCCAGTTAAGGCAAGTAGGGACACGCTACCTTCCATCGTTTTCATTGCATGGATGACCATAGGATTTTGGAGCCAGTTTCCGCAGCTTATGGGCGGCGCTGCGGCTGATCCGCGTGGCCATTCAACCCAATTTACGGGCCTCCGGCGTGGCCGGCAGAGGAATTGGGGGATGTCCTACCGGGAAAGCCGCCGATTGCAGCGGCGGTTCCNNCCCCCGCCGTGCTGGTTCCGAGCCCGTGCAAACAGCCGCGCGGAACGTCGGGCGAACTTGGAGCCCGAACGCGATGTCCATGCGAGCTACCCAGCGCACACCCCGCCCGACGCCTAGGTACATTCCGATCCTTTTGCGACGGCTCGCCCTGGTTCATTTGTTTAGATGAACAGGGGAATTCCCATGAGCCTGACGATCCTCTATCGCAATCCGGCGCTCCCTGATGAGGGTTGTATGACCATGATCTTGGGACAGGAGAATGCGGAAGCGGTGATAGCCCATTTGGAAGGGCGTGGTTTTCTGATCGACAAGATCACCTTTGCCCCAAAGGTCAAACCTGCGCAATCAGATTGACGTCTTCGAGCGCTTGATAGCGCTCGCCAGTGTCGGCTCGGCGCGGCAGGCGTTTGGGATGGCGGTTTTCTATAACGATTCGCTCGAAATCCTCTGCACGAGATGGCCATCTCCGGCTTTGCTCAATCCGATGTAAGCACAGCCCTGGTGGTTGCGGGTACAACCTCAACGACCAGAAAGCCTCGCTTCTCCAACTGATCCTTCAGGGCTGTGGCATACCGATCGTCGGGGACATGAGTCATGCGGCTTCGTCGGGTCAAGCCGGATGTCCGTAGAAGATGGTCACGCTCATCTCGGCTCGCAGGCTCCCAGTAAGCATCCCAATTTATGGGCTGCGTTAATCTTCGTAAATTGGCGGACGGATTGAAAAAGGTTCGGAAAATACCTACCCGATCAGGTGTGCACGGGACCGGACTTAATTGCCCTGATCGACCGTATCAGCTTCTCGATGATCCATCAGCGGATGACGGTATTCGGACGCAAATCGGCCAGCGCAAAGACGGGCGATCTAAGGCTGAAGCCTCGCTGCATGAGCGCGCATTGTGTCCAAGAGGTCTCGCATCGAGGTCAGCAGTCCGAGCGCTTCATCTAATAATGGCGATCCCACTGTTCGGATACGGTCAATGAGGGCTTCCTGCCGGGCGATGCGGTTTTCCTGCTCCGCCACATGTCGGACACACATCTCCAGTTCTGTTTCGCCTGCCCTCATGGCGTCGCTCCATGGCTCAGTCCGCCCCGGTCGGCAACTGGCGTAGCTGCGCTTTCAGAAAATTGAAATCGACCGGCTTGGTGATGAACTCGCCAGCACCGAGTTCGCCGGCCTTGCGTCGCCGCTCATCGTCGCCATACGCGGTCACCATCATGACTGGCAGATCGGGAAACCGCTGCTTGATCGCGGCCAGCAATTCCAGCCCATCCATGCCGGGCATGTTGACGTCCGACAGGATCACGATCAACGTAAGCATGCGGCGTAGGCCGCAGGAGGAGGGCTACTTCGAGCCGGTCGAACGCTTGAGCAGGTCAGGATCGGCCTTGTAGAACGCGACGATGCCGGTGAGCGTGTCGATGCCGAAGTCGGTGAACGCCATGACGCTCTCGTCGCCCGGGCCGTAGACCCAGATTAGGCCGTCCTCCTGGTCCATTTCGGTGGCGACCTCGCACAGCCAGTCCTCGTCCTCGCCGAGCAGTTCGGCAACGCGTGCAATGGTGTGAACATGATGGACCTTGTTGACCGAGGCCAAGGTCAGGCCGCCGCAGCGGTAATCGCGGGCGCTTTGGGCGTCCAGTTCCACGGCAGCAATTCGTCGAGCCGATGCGCCGGATGCGCGGCGATCCTGGCTAGGGTGTCGGCCAGCCAGGCCTGCGGGTCGATGCCGTTCATCTTGGCGGTGACGATCAGGCTGTACATGGCGGCAGCACGCTGACCGCCGCGGTCGGATCCACAGAACATCCATGACCTGCGCCCGAGAGCGATACCGCGCAGCGCGCGCTCGGCGGCATTGTTCGACAGGCACACCCGCCCGTCCTCGAGGAATAGGGTGAAGGCCGCCCACCGCTTCAGGATATAATCGATCGCCTTGGCGAGGTCGTGGCCTCGGGAGAGTTTGGCGCGCTGCTCGCGCATGTAGACCTCGAGCTCCTCGACAAGCGGCTTGCTCATTTCCTGGCGAGCCGCCCTGCGCTCCTCGGCGCTCTTGCCATTGATCGGCCGCTCGATGTCGAACAGGGCGTCGATGCGGCGCACGACCTCGATCGCGATCGGAGAGAGCGCGATCGCCTTCTTGCCCGCCGCCCGCCGTCGGGCGTTCTCCTCGAGATCGGCCATGGCGTAGAACGGGCGCCGGGCGTGAGCCCAACACCCCGCCTCCACGATGGGGCCGGGACTTCGGTCGGGCAAATAGAGCTGGCGATACCCATCGAAGGCGTCAGCCTGGAACAGCCCGGTATATCCGGCCAGATGGCTCTGCGGATGCTCGCCTTTGCGGTCGCGGGAGTAATAGAACATCGCCGCCGGCGGCGATGGTCCACCGAATGGTTTGTCGTCACGGACATAGACCCAGCATCGACCGGTATCGGTCTTGCCTTTGGCCAGGACCGGCACGGTCGTGTCATCGCCGTGCAGGCGTTCGGCCGCCATGACATGGGCCTCGACCCGTCTCAGCACCGGATCGAGCGCGGCGCAGCTCGACCCCACGACATCGGCCATCGTCGAGAGGCTGATCGGCACGCCTTCCAGAGCATAGCGCCCGGCCTGCCGGTTCAAGGGCTGATGCTGACCGAACTTCTCGAATAAGATCATCGCCAGCAGGTTGGCGCCGGCCCATCCTCGGGCGATCACGTGGAACGGTGCGGGGGCTTGGCTGATCTTCTCGCAGTCCCGGCAGGTGAACTTCTCCCTTACCGTTTCGATCACCTTCCATTGGCGCGGGATCACCTCCAGGGTCCGGGTCACGTCCTCGCCCAGCTTGCGCAGCCGCGTCCCGCCACAACACTCGCAAGTCGTCGGCGGGTCGATCACCACGCGCTCGCGCGGCAGGTGGTCGGGGAAGGTGTTTCGTTCGGCACGCTTGCGGGTGAAGCTCGCCACCATGGTGGTCTTGGCGACGGCGATTTCCGCAGCGAGTTCATCCTCGGTGGCGCTCGCTTCAAACTCCTCGAACTGCAGCGCCAGCTGATCGATCAGCCGCTCCGATCGCTCCGAGCGAGGGCCGTAAATCTGACGCTCGAGCTTGGCGATCCGCAGCTTCTGATGGGCGATCAGGGCCAGGTCTTCGGACGCCTTGGCCCGCGCTACCGCCAATTCCGCGGCACCAGCGTCACGTTCGGCGGCCACTTCCCGCATCCTGGCGCGCTCGATCGTCAGCGCCGCTTTCAGCGCATCGATGTCGTCCGGCAAGGCGGCAAGATCGGCGTCCATGACCAGAAGTGAATCATGAATCCGGCTCGCTGAC
>QHBR01000210.1 GCA_003244015.1 Hyphomicrobiales bacterium
CAAATATTTTTCGAGGTGCCCTCGGAATAGAGCATCCAGGTGAGACCGGCCGCCTCTAGCTGATCGACGAGACTGTCGCCGGCGAGGCGATGGCAGGATTGGACGAGGCGCAGGTCGGAGGCGAAGCAGCTCGGATCGTTATCGCTTATGCCGAACTCGTCGCCCGCGATCATTGCGAGGTAATTGGGCAGGCTCGGATGCGTCACCCCGAAATAACAGTCGCCAAGCCTTGGGCGCGCGACAGGCCGAGCAGAAAGGGCGACGGCCCATTATAGAGCGCGTCGTCGAAGCCGCGATTTTCGAGGACGATGACATAGAGGTGATCGAGGATCTTCAAACCGCCGTCCCTGGCGAAGGCAGGAAAGAGTCCGAGCGCCGTCAGGACAACCAACGATACAAAGCAAACGAAAATGTTTCGGAGGACATGCAGGCTCATCTTCGAAGGCTCCTGGCCGCCCCCTCAGCGCGGCCAGCCCGAACTGCTAACTCTCAAAAATCGGTGCGTAGCGGATAGTCTACCACGATGGCCTTGCCGTCGGAAAGGATGCCCAGATAGGGTTGGAACTCTTGAATCCAGAGACGCGCGGTGTCCTGGAAACGCAATCGAAAAGTTGGGCCGAGGAATGATGTCCAACCCATCATACCAAGCAAAAACGAAACCTTGCCCAGGCCAAAAATCTACATCTAATTAGCGATTTGGCTATTCTTCACGGATGCCATGTCGATCACATCCGCACGAATCCGGCACCGATGAGGGACGGTGCATTTTCTTCGGGCACTGAGACAGTGCCGTCCTAGACCATGTGTTGGTGCCCACTCATCGTGTAGACACGGGAAACGCCCGGCGGCGCTTTGAAGCGCACCATCACGGGTGGAATGAGCCTCTTCGCCTTTTCGGCCTCTTGCCGGTAGTATTCGAAAATGCCCCAACCCGGCGGCCTTTGCTTCGTCCAAGCGAGTGCTTGCGAGGTCGAGTCGACCTGGTCGTCGTGGCGGCCGTTGGGGAAGACGGTCAGCTCATGCAGGTAATCGGCAAGCCAATGGGCGTCGCGAGGTAGGTGGACGAACCCATTCTCGATTGCGGCGGTTTGGGCATGCAACCGCATGATCTTGTCGCCGTCCGGTTTGTAGTGCCTGACCTTGGAAAGGCCGGTTTCGATCAGGTCTTGGATGAGCTGCGTCCCCGAGGCTTTGTCCTCGATCAAGATGACCGAGGGATTGAACAGGCGGTTCTGTTCATGGACGGCGCGCTCGAGGTCGGGATAGGCCAGCTTCTTGCGAAGGACATTCAGCAGATAGAAATGCGAGCCCTTGACGTCCCAGGTGGTGCAGACCGAATAATCCGCAAGCTCGGTCGGCGTGTTGGCCGTGTCCCAGCTTTGAATGATTTGATCGAATGAGACCGGCAGGGCATGAGGCTCATAGCGCTGGAACCAAGCCTCCTTCACCATGCCGCCGCCGGCGGGAGCCGGCGTCTGCTGATATTGGCCGGCAAAATTGTAGGTGCCCAGGTTCGCGCGGATCTGTTCCAGAGTTGAAAGCGACTCGCGCTCCGGATGGAGAACGTCCCCCGTGTGCCGGATGAACCGCTTGCGGCCGAACAGGGTGTCGACACTATGCTCCTCGTCGGCCTCCGCGATGGCTGGAAACGAGACGAGGTCCCAGCCCTCCTGCCTGACGACATGACCGACGAGGCCGGTCAAAACACCATTGACCGAGGTCCCCATACGAAACCCGCTCCGCGTCGTGATGAGCTCCTGAATTGCCGCACGCGACGAGACAAGACGCGTTGGAAACAGCGCCTGATACCACGGCGACATCATGATCGAGCGGCAATCGCGTGCGAACTTGTCGGACAGTTCCTGGCCATAGGGGGATGCTGATGATCAATCGCTTGATCTTGCCGTCTTGGGCGGCTTGCAGCTTCGCTGCCAAGACCTCGATGTGCCAGTTCGACAGAAACAGCGCGCGAGGATTGAGCTCGGCGAAACAGCGGATCATGAAGGAATAGAAGTCGGCACGAAGGGTTGCTCGATATTCCGAGGGACTGATAGTGGTCATTGCGCGCTCTTCTCGAAACGCCGCCGCAGTTCATCGAGCACGATCACGTCGGCCTCGGTCGGCTCGTTGGGGTCTGCTTGCGGCGGCCGGGATTCACTCGCCTGGACGAGCGCCAGCAAAAGCTGCATCGAACGAGCCTCGCCGGAAGCCGCGCGATTGACGAATTGCTTGACGGCTGCCTCGAGCTTGGTGATGCGCTTGCGGCGACCGTTCTCGGTCACCGCAATCCGTTCACCAAGGGTTGCGGCGACGACGGAGTCCAAGTTGCGGGCACCCTTCGGCCGGCCGCGCGGGTTGCCGGATCGACCTGGACGGAAGCGGTGCTCTCGAGGCGGACGGCCATAGCCGACCTCGTAGGCCTTCGAATGTTCTTCTGCAGACTCGTGCGCATCCGCTCGGGCTGGCGGAAGGTCGGGATCCTCGCCGCTCATCAGGGAGCCTCCCAATCGGCACTCGCATGCGCCGCGGCAAGCTCATCGAAAGTTGCGCCGGTTTCGGCTTGGCGTGCGGAGGCGCCGGGATAGGTCTGCCAGCGCCGCAGGATGACATCGGCATAGAGCGGATCGAGTTCGAGCCCGCAACACCGGCGGCCGGTGCGCTCGGCCGCCATCAAGGTCGTGCCGCTGCCGAGGAAAGGATCGAGAACGATATCACCGCGCCGAGAGCTGTCGAGGATCGCGTCGGCGACCATCGCAATGGGCTTGACCGTCGGGTGCAAGGCCGCGAGATGACCCTCCTCCCCGGCGCGGCCAAATCCTGGACCACCGCATAGGCCCAAACATTGGTCCGGTTGCGGCCATATCGACCGAGTTGAACATTATTGCGGTGCGCGCCCTGCCCTGCCTTGAAGACGAAGACGAGTTCATGTGGCGACCGGTAGAAGCTCCCCATCCCGGCATTGGGCTTCGTCCAGATGCAGAGATTGAGCATCTCGAGAACATTCGCCCGAGCGGCGGCGAGCAGCTCCGCCATATGCCGCCAGTCCATGCAGGCATAGACCAGGCTGCCAGGAGAACTGAAGCGCGCCATAAGGCGCAGGGCCCTTTCGAGGAAACATTTGACCAAGGCCCGAGACATGGCCGTCGATCGGCACGTTGTAGGGTGGGTCGGTAAAAACGGCGGCGGATTTTTCCGTTGCCATCAACCGCTGATATGAGGATGCATCGACCGCATTGGCGCAGAGCAGACGGTGACGCCCGAGAAGCCAAAGATCGCCCTTCTGCGTGACCGCAGGACCTAGGGCAGTCGGAAGTGGCGGCTCGACCGGTCCTCGATCGGCCTCGGAAAGCGACTCAATCCTGAGGTCGATCTCACCCATGTCGAAGCCCGTGGCCTCGATGTCGAAATCGAGGTCGACGCTCGAAAGCTCTTTCAATTGGTCGGCCAAAAGGTGATCGTCCCAGACGGCAATCTCGGTCAGGCGATTATCGGCGATCATAAACGCCCGCCGTTGGGCCTCGGTCAGATGGTCGATACGGATCGTGGGAACCTCGGTCCAGCCCAAATGCTGGCAGGCGAGCAATCGCCCATGGCCGGCAATGATGTTGAAATCAGCGTCCGACCAGGATCGGAACATTGAACCCGAAGCTCGCAACACTTTTGGCGATCTGCCGGATCTGTTTCTTGCTATGGACCCGCGCGTTCTTGGGATCTGGGTTGATCTGGTTGATCGGAACGTATTCAACCGAGAGTCTTCCGCTCTTGGCGGATCTAGGGTCGCGTCAAATGTTGGAGGCGTCATCGTCGCTTGCTTTCGGGCCTCTTTCGGCGCGAATCACCCAAGGCGCGAAGACATGACGCCAACAAAAGCCGAAGTTGGCTAAATTAACAAATCGGCGTCGATTTGTTCATTTTTAGGAATGCGCCGGCCGTCCGCGCGAGCGTCCATAGACCTCCTTGTAGGCGTCATTGAAGATCCTCACTCGAAAAGCGGTTGCGAACTCCTTCTTCGCGGCTTCTTGCAAGAGTTTCTTGGGCTCGTCGCTGGCTTTCGACTGTCGGCGTCTCAGCCACGCGACAAGGCTCGCCAGAAGTTCGCCAGCGCCGCTCTCCGAGCGCGTTTCTTCAATGACAACGAAACTGTAGGAGAACCCGGCTCCGCGCGCCGTGCCGGTATTGAAATCGAACGCGAGCGCGGGCCATAGCTCCCGCGGAATGGCTTGGCGCTGGCCGGTTCCAAAATAGTGGATCGACTCTAACTTTTC
>QHBR01000008.1 GCA_003244015.1 Hyphomicrobiales bacterium
CAAATGAATCAGACCACTAGTGGGTTGCGTCTGCTTCATCCTAACGATCTCCCGCTCAAGGTCCTGAACCTTACCCCATAAGCACATGAGGTCGGCATTGAGCCGATCTGTCATGTTGTTGCGAGGTTCGGGTACAATCTTCTCGACATGGCATGGATCGGCCGCCTGTTGAGCGGTTGCTACAGCGGCGAAGAACGGTGCAAACAATGCCGCGCGAATCGCGAATGGTCGCATCACACTTTGCCCTCCGTGAGTCGTTCTTCCTTAGCGCAGAGATAACTCGATTATAAGTTGGCAATCAGCCGTTCCTACGCGGGGGATCGTCCGACACGTCCGCCGCCACTGTTTCAGGCGGCGGGGCCTTGCCGTAACCCCTTGATTTGCCTATCCCGGCCATGCGCTTTTCCGTTCGCGTCCAAAATCCCCTAAACATGCCCCGGATTGGCGTTTCAGGTGCATCAAACCCGGTCATACCGGCCCTGGAGCCTGTCATTCCGGGCCTGTATGTGTCAAACGTGCCCGCACGGCGTCGCGGTGGATTATTCGATTCACCAGCCGGGCAAGGACGGCGACGAGCGCAATTTTCATTGCCACATGCTGTTCACCACCCGCCGCATGACGGCGAAGGGCCTCGGGGAGAAGGCGCGGGAATGGGACGACCTCAAGACCGCCCCTGCCCTTGCCAAGGGCTTCCGGGCCTTCGTCGCGCAGATCATCAACGACGAACTGAAAGCCGAAGGCAAGGCCGGGCTTGTGCATGTCGAGCATCGCAGTTTCAAGGCGCGTGGCGGCGGGCAGCAGGCGACACGGCATCAAGGCCCGCTCAAAACCCACACAGTGCGCCGGGGGCAGCATTCGGCCCGGACGGCATGGCAGGCGCGGGAGCGCAAGGACCAGACCGAGCGCCACGCCAAGGAGCGGGCGGGGTTGAAAGTGCGGCAGGACTTCGCGCTGCAAACCAAGCTGGCGCATCTTGCCGAGCGGGAGCGGGCAGGCATCACGACCATCCGCGCCGATCTTGCCAAGGCGCAGGCCCCAAGGGCGCCAGCCGCGTATTCCAGACCATTACCGGGCAGGCCATGCGGGCCGATTTTGACCGGCAGGCCCGCCATGTAGACCGAGCGCCATGCTTTCGTCACCGGCCAGCACCGCGACCGGGACGCATTGACGGAACGGCACGGGCAGGAGGACCGGCAGTTCAAACAGGCCGTCGCGGCGCGGCACGACTACGACCGGGCGGCGGAGCAGACGGCGCGGCGCGAGGAAGTGCGCGGGCTTGAACGCGAACACGACGGGCCGGAACGGGGCCGGGATTTTTCACCTTAATAGCTGAATTCTCCCTTGACCAACCGCGCGGAGCGGTTCAGGATTTCACTTGTGAACATGTTCACAAATTCAGGATATAACTTCTTCAGGGGTTCACATGTTCACAATTTCACTAATCGGCCAGAAGGGCGGCACGGGCAAAACCACGACCGCCCTCGGGCTTGCCGTCGCCGCCGCCAACGCCGGACATGACGTTGCGGTGATCGACCTGGACCCGCAGGCGACCGCAGCCAAGTGGAAAGACCGGCGCGAGAATGAAAACCCGCCTGTCGTGTCCGCACAGGCAAGCCGCTTGCGGCAGACCTTGGACACGGCGCAAGCCCAAGGCATCGAATACGCTATCGTTGACACGGCGGGCCGTAACGACGACAGCGCCTTGAGCGCCGCCCGCGCCGCCGACCTCGTGTTGATTCCGAGCCGCCCGAATATCGTCGAGGTCGAAACCTTGCCGCAGGTCAATGACCTGTTGCGGTTGGCCGGAAACCCGCCCGCTTTCGTCATCCTGAACGGCATTCACCCCGCAGCCGGACGCGCCAGCATTGCCGAGATTCACAGCGCCATTCATGGGCTTTTCGGATTGCCCGCGTGTCCCGTGCATCTATGCCAACGCACCGCATACGCCGAGGCCATGACGACCGGCAAGGTTCCGCAGGAGTTAGACGCCGACGGCAAGGCGGGCGACGAATTAAACCGGCTTTTTGCCTTCGTTTCTCAATTTCTGACCAGCCGAGGGGATCATGTCGAAATTCAGCGCCATTCAGCAACAGCTTGAAAAGGCGACCGGCCACAAGGCCACCGTAGCGCCCCCCGCCGCCACGCCGACCACCACCAAGCCAACACCCAAAGCGCCGAGCCGCGAGGGGAAAGCCCATATCGGCGCTTACCTGCACCCGGATTTTAAACGCAGCTTGCGCCTCATTCAGGCGCAGACGGGCGAGGACGTTCAATCACTCATAGCCAAGGCGCTGAATGACCTTTTCCGTGCCCACAACGTGCCAGTGATAGAACCCTAGCCGGGCAGCTTCACAACAACGCTTGATTTCGGAATCGGCGGCGGCGACGAATATAATCTTATGCCCCCGATTTCATCATCAATCCGGGCAGTGGGATACACCATCCTGACCTTGAACAACGCCGCGCGAAATTTCTTTTTGAAGTCCTTAGAGCAGGCGTATTCCTGCCCGAATTGCTTTCGCAGATTCGACCATGACAGCTTGACGCCCTCCTGCTTTCGCACCCGGCACAGACGATGCCCCAGCCATGAATAAACATCCAACGCCAACGCCGATTTTTTCAGGGCGTGAATGGCGCGGGGATCGAGCGGCACAGCATGGGCGACGAGCGTTTCAAAGAACGGTTGCGAGAGTTCCAGCACACCCGGCCATATCGAGCGTTGCCGCCCGTCGTACTGCAACCACGCCTCGAAGCGCTCAATCGGTTTAGCGCTTACCGTCACATCCCGCCCCGGAACCGACATCCCGAGCATCATGTTACAAGCCGCCAGCCGCTCAATCTGCCGCTTCATTTCGCTATACGCCGGGCCGTTTGTCGGAAGGTCCAGAAGGCGCAGAAATTCCGCAATGCTTTCCCCTACCTCAATGGTCCGGGAGCGAGTCCGCACCGCTTCGCTTGAAACGTGAATCAAGGCAAGCCGGGGCTTTGCCCCATAGGGCAGTTGCTGCTCAACCCATTTTCCAGACTTGTACAGCGCACCCGCTTCTACCCTGATGCTGGCCTGCCCGCTGTTTCTCTCGAAAACCCGCTCCTTTGTCGCGCTGCGTGGTAAACCCACCTGACACAGGACGGAATGCAGGAATTCCGCACTATCCGGCGTGCAGTTCCCGATCTCAACCGCCGCGTCAATCATGCGGCGTTGTAACGGCGTGGGCTGAAACAAGGGCAGGTCATCCGCCATGGTGCAATTCTCCTCTGCATCAGAGCCTACCGGACCCTCGCAGCCTGTCCACATCGAAGCAGGGGATACGCTGATTTATCCACGTACAATCGGACCCCCCTACATCGTACAATCGGACCCCCCTAAGCCCCTCTATTTTCGTACAATCGGACCCCCCTAAAACCTATAGATTCATTCCTATAGCTTTACTGGTAGTTGGCAGCCCCGATCTGTGGATAACCATTCGTGGCTTCACTGACGCAATATGAAAATCTGAGACTACGGCGCTTCGCGCCTACACGGAATCCGCCTTCGGCGGATGCTTTAAACGGAGTGCGTCCGTAACCGGCCGCACAACATTTTTTCCCATACAGAATCGGCCAAGAGGCCGATTGTTCACCCGATAAGCCAGCAGAGCACGACGCGGGGACCCGTCAAGGGCTGCGCCCTCCTTCGCTGCGCTACGGCCTTCGGTGACGGAACCCCGCTTACGTGCTGTCCGGGAATTGATCGGGACGAAGGAATGATCTCTTGCGCCTCCGGCGCGGAATCGAACAAAGGAATTGATCGAAAAAAGAAGGCATCTGCCAATTGAGCAAAAAAACCGACCGGCAGACGGAACGGAGGGAAAGGAAGGGGCTTGGCAGGGAAGTGGTTTTTTGGCCGGAAATTTGAGCCGTGAGGGGCCTCTAGGCACTCGCCCCCTACCTACATACCAAAAACCGACAATCGCGCTGTACGGGCTTTAAAAACGAAACTTTTTTCTGGAAAGCAAAGCGTGGTCCTTTTAAAAAAGTCTTGCGATATGTTGACAAATCTGTCAACATAAGTCGAATGAGAAATACCCGGCCTATTTCATGGTTGAAGGGAGCCCGGCGAGATTTTGAGGCATTCCCGCTCGACGTGCAGCACGAAGCGCAGCGCGAACTAACCGTTGCGGCAGAAGGCCGGAAGGGCGACCGCGCAAAGCCATTCAAGGGCTTTGACGGCGGCGTGTTTGAAATCGCGTTGCGGCATAGAGGCGAAGCTTACCGCGTCATCTATGCGGTGAAGGTCGGCGCGGCGCTTTGGGTGATCCACGCCTTTCAGAAAAAATCCAAGACGGGGATCAAGACGCCGCAAATGGAGGTCGATCTTATCCGCGAACGGCTGAAGCGATTGAAGGAGGCTCTACGATGACCAGTGATGACGACATGACCATGATCCACGGCAGCGGGAATGTATTCCGCGATTTCGACGTGCCGAATCCCGATCTTGAGCAAGCACGCGCCATTCTTGCCGCCAAAATCATCGGCGTTCTGGATGATCGCAAGTTGACCGTCCGCGCCGCAGAGACTCTGACCGGCATTGCAGCGGCGGAATTCTCACGCATCCGCAATGTGAAGCTCGAACGCTTCACGCTCGACCGCATGATAAAAATTCTAGGCAAGCTCGACGAAGATGTCGAGGTGACCGTCAGCTTCCATTCGCGTCAGCATGGCGCACATGACGCGCCGCATGTGCGGTAGACCAATTCCTTCAGGCTCCGGCGCGGCGCTCTGCGACGTGCTGGACTTCGGCCCCCGCCTTTGGGGGCGTAAGGCGAATACGGGGGGTTCTTTTCCTTGCAAAACATATCGGCAGCGTTTTTCGAGATGGTCATGAAGGGGCGTGTTGCCCGCCCGGTCGAAGACCTTGACGACGACACCCTGAAAGCGATTTCCAAAAGCGAAGTGTCCGGCGAATATGCGGCTTTGAATGACATCGTCAAAGACTGGACGCCGCCCGGCAGATCATCGAGGACCGCGAAGTCGTAACCGTGGTGAAGATTTTGCAATCTCATCTGCGCCGCCGTCTCAATCGCGTTCAGCGTTCGGAATAGAGCGCAAAGCCGTAAGGTGCGAGCGACCATGACTGAAACAACGAGCCTGAAAGACGGCGACCTGTCCTCCGAAGCCTTGGCGAAGGGGGAGGCACACCCTGCGGCGCTTGCAGCGCTTCAATACCTCACCGCGCTCGGTTTTCAGGAGAAGCAAGATTTCCTCCTCACCTTTTCGTCGCTCGCACTCGAAGGCAACCGCCTTGCTGAAATATGTTACGGCACTTTGCGACGGATCATTGACGGCGAGCCGGTTTCTGACCGCTATTTGTTAGGACTCGCATGGGAGATCAACAGCATCAAGACCCGCCGCGAGAAACCGCAGACATCGCAATAGCTTTGCTCGAAGCGTTCAGCCGTGGGGAGATCACCCGCAAGGACATCGAGGACCAGACGGGCGAAGCCGTCAGTTTTGCCGCGCTGCTCACGCAGTTGCATCGGCATCACTTGCCCTTGCCCCGCGTCCGCAGCGATCCCCAATCGCCGGGAGTGCAGTTAATCAAGCGGCTGACGGAACGAGCCATGCGCCGGGCGACCGATAATTAGTTTTACCAACGGTTTTCGGCCTAACATCAGTCTTGGGGACAGGCTTCCCAAAAATTATTGTCATCTTCGCGCCGCCCGGATCAGAATGAGCACGGTACCAATGATTGTTCGGAAGATCAGGATGGCGAGAGTGATTTGCACCCAGATTCCGAAGTTACCGACTGTCGACTCGATTCGGTCCCCCCAAGGATATGAGAGCATGTCGCAACCCTTTTCGATCAGGGTGTTGACCGTTCTCTTCCACCAAGTGAGGTACTCGGGCGTGTTGAGCCAAAAATACCCGTAAGCTCCGAGCACGACCAATGCGGTCCAGAATCGGAAGAACTGGACTCGCATGCTGGCCGCAGCTACGAACGTCGCTGGTCCGATAACGTGCCCCTATCTCAATTCGCGATGACGCTGCGCCTGCGCGATCATGGAGAGGTCGTTGTCACCAAACCAGGTGCATGGCGAGGGTCATGCACATGAACGTGATAATCCACATGACGACCTGTCCTGACGCTCCGGAAAATTCGATTCCTATGCATTTGAATTCAAATGGCCCGTCCGTTTGTCGTAGAAATATGACAATCGCGAATGATACCGCGGCGATCTGTGGAAGACCTAGGAAAACCGCCAGATGATCTTTAAGCACCATCGAAAAATAAGCAGACTCGGTGCCGCTGATCGCCACGAAGGCGTTGATGACGAAAAATACGAAAACCATCAAGATGCCGGGCGGCTTCCAATTCCGAATGCTGACCAAGAAGATCGACAGCCGAACCGTCCTCACCATGAAGAAGGACGAGCTGATCGACCTGGTCATCACCTCGCATTGGGAAAACGGAAAGCGCGGCGGTTGCGGGCTGATCCGCATCGAGCAGGAGGAATATAAATATCTGGTTGGCTGCAACGAGCAGAAAGAGGGCTATTTCCTTATCTGGAACGGCGGCGACAAAGTCGGCCAGCTCGACCAGAGCAGTTTTTCGACCGTGATTCAGGAGGCCAAGAAAGCAAGCCTCACGCAGCCTTATCATGTCTATGCGCGCTACGAGATTTTTCAGTCGCGCAACGTCGTCTTCTACAAGATACCCGACAAGATTCTCGCTCACCTTGGCCTGAATGAAAATAGTGACACCTTCAACGAAGACGGGGACGAGTGATGGAGCTTTTCCCCTTCCAGATTGACGCCTCGACCGGCATCGCCGACCGCTTCGCCGCCTATGCCGTCGATCCGTTGATGACCACCAAAACCCGGCCCGTCCCCTTCTATCAGAACCTCAATTCCATCACCGGCAGCGGCAAGACTTTGATCCTAGCCGACGCTGTTTCGCAAATGCGAAGCCACCTTCCGGCCGAGCCAATCATCTTGTGGTTGTCAAAAGGCAAAGTTGTCGTCTGGCAAACTTTCGCCAACTTGTCTGCTGGCAAATACGCCGACCTAGTCGCGGGCTTCACCGTCAAGCCGCTGATGGAATGCCGACCGCTCGACATTGAGCGGGCCGATTCCGGTTTGATCTTGGTTGCCACGGTCGGCAAGTTCAATCAGGCCGACAAGGAAAAGGGCGACCGACTAATCTACCAGCTCGCCCTTGATGACGCTTCGCAATCCCTATGGGATATGCTGAAACAGCGCCGCGACGGCAGCGGCCGCCGTCGGCCGTTCATCGTCGTCTATGACGAAGGGCATAATCTCACCGATCAACAGACCCATTTGTTGCTCGACCTCGAACCAGACGCGCTGATCGCGGCGAGCGCGACCATGCGGATTCCGCCTGAGCTGGCACAGCGCATGACTCGCCTGCGCCAAGATAAAGGATGGACAGACGGGGATTTTGTCACCGTCGTAAAGAGCGGCGACGTGGTCAAATCCGGCCTAGTCAAGCAACAGATGCTTCTAGGCGGCTATGTCACCCCTATGGAAGTCGCTATTGACGACATGATCGAGAGCATGAAGCGCGTCGGGGCGTCCGCGCTCGCTCTTGCCCTGCCCTTCCAGCCGAAGGCGATCTATGTCAGCCCTACCAATGCCGTTTACGGCAAGGGCGTCGATAACATCCATGCCACGTTCGAGAACCGCGAGGCGCGGCCGATTTTAATATGGCGTCATCTGGTCGAGCATCACGGCATCGACCCGACAACAATCGCGGTTTATTGCAATCTCAAATTCGATCCGAAATTTCCGCCCCCTGCTCGCTTCAACCTGTTCGCGGGCGGCGACAACGACTATGAGAGCTTCATAGCGGGAAACTATCAGCACATCATTTTCAATTTGACCCTTCAAGAGGGTTGGGACGATCCGGCTTGCTATTTCGCCTATATCGACAAGGACATGGGTTCTAAGGATCAGGTCACGCAGATTGTCGGCCGGGTGCTGCGCCAGCCCCAAGCCCAGCACTACCCTGACCCCAGCTTGAACACGGCGCATTTCTTCATCCGCGCCGACGAACGCAGCGTCTTCGATCAGGTGTTGCGCGAGGTGCAAGCCAAGCTCGCAGCCGAATCCCCGGAAATCAGCCTGACCGTCTTCACCGGCAGCAAGGGAGCCGCCGCGAAAACGATCATGCCCGCCCGCAAGGCCAAGCAGCTCCCGGACGTGTCGATCAACGCCGAACAAGCCATGCAGCCGATCCGCAGCGTGGTCGCAGGTATTCAAGACTACCGCGCCGGGGGCGTGAACACGGTCGGCAAGGGCGGTCGCATTCAGGTCTTGCAGGCCGTGGGGCAGTTTGGCAACGAGGTTCAGGAATGGGTTGACATCGAGCATAGCAACCGCGTGACAGCCCGCTGGATTTTCGCCCGCGAGGTTCAAAAAACCTATGCTAAGGCCATCAACCTTTGCGACATTGAAGACCCGAAATTCGACGCACTGGTCGAATACAACAGTCCGGCCGCCGAACACATGCGGGAAGCGGCCAGAAAAATAGTCGCGGCCTATATCGAACATTCAAACGTCGTCAACAGCTTCACCGAGCCGTTGCTTGTCCCTAGCGTTGCCGTCGATCCGGCCAATGTCACGCCCTTTTCCTTCTCGATTCATGGAGGCTATAGCGGCCTCAACGAGTTCGAGCGCGAGTTCGCCCAAGCCATCGACAAGACGCAACGGGTATGGTTCCGCAACCCGTCGCGCGGATTGTTTGAGATACCTTTGCTGACGCCTAGCGGCACCAAGAATTTCAATCCTGATTTTGTTGTCTGGATGGACAAAGCCATTATCGCCATCGACCCTAAAGGCGACCATCTCATACGCGAAGATGCAGGACGGAAGCTGTTTCATATCAATAAAACGGGCAACGGGGCCGACCTGATAATCCGCTTCGTGACCCGTGGCACTTGGAATGCCAGTATAGAAAAAACAAATGCCGTGGGCTTTACCGTTTGGGTATTGCGGCAAGGAAAGCCCCACCCGATACATGCGGATTCTGTGAATGACGCAGTACAGCTTTGCTTACGTCAGGATAATCCGGCCGTCACGCAATCAAATAGTCAGACAGTTTCGGCCTGACCCGGCCCCCGCGCGTTTCGGACCTCCAAATGTGATAAATTCTATTGTGGGAATTGCTTACGAAAATAAGAATTTTTGTGATTTCTTCTTATTTATGTGCTAGTCTGAAGGGACAAAGGAGGTGCCTGCGATGGCAACCATGACCGTGTCCCTGCCCGATCCCATGAAAGACTGGATCGAGGCCCAAATCAGCCGGGGCGAATACGCCAGCGCCAGCGATTACGTCCGCGACCTCGTGCGCCGCGACCGCGCACGGCGCGAACCGGAACTGACCATCGAGGACTTGCGTAAACTAGTGGCTGACGCCAAGGCCAGCGGCATAAGCAATCGCAGCGTCGATGACATCTTTGCCGAGGCCAAGAAAGTGGCAAAGGCGCGCGGACTGCTGAATGAATAGCTATCGTTTGGCAGACCGCGCCGACCGCGACATTTTTAATATTTTCCTTTACGGCATGGAGAATTTCGGTCTGGCACAGGCCGAGAAATACAGGGACAGTATGCTCCGCTGTTTTAATATGCTGGCCGAAAATCCGCACATAGGCCGTGGCGCGGACTCTGTCGCTCCCGGCGTCCGGCGTCATGAGCACGGCAGCCACGTCATTCTCTACGAACCGGAATCGTCCGGCGTTCTGATCCTTGCCCTCGTTCCTGCCCGCAGTGTGCAACGCTTGCAGATCGACTGATTTCCTCACTCTAAAATGCGATAAAAACTATTGTGGCAAATCTATCCTAGTTCGCCGGTTCCGCGTGATCCAGCCCTGACGGCGTCGCGCTGAAACTTCCCGCCATCTGATGATCCGCGCCGCGCACCGGCTGAATGCTGTCCGCCGGGCCACCCGTCAGGCGGTCATACGACCCCGCACTGACCCTCGGCTATCGTCTGCCCGCACCCCTGACCGCGCAGCGGCAGACCGACGACATCGGGGCCGCGCTCAACCGGCACGGCGTCAACCTGAACCAGATTGCCCGCCACATGAACGCGGGCCGTGGAGCGCCGCCCTATTTATCCGCCCTGATCGGACCGCATCAATTCCATCCTGGACGCGATCTATGATCCCGGCGATAACGGAGGGCGGGCGATCCTTTAAGGGCGCCGCGCTCTACTATCTGCACGACAAGCGGCAGGCGGGCGAAGCCGAACGCCTCACCTCGGAGCGCGTGGCCTGGACACATACCGTCAATCTCGCCACCGACGACCCGGAACGGGCGTGGCGGATCATGGCCCACACCGCCCAGAACCAGGCCGGGTTGAAAGCGGCAGCCGGGGTGAAAAACACCGGGCGCAAACTCACGAAGCCGGTTCATGCCTACTCCCTCGCCTGGCACCCCGACGAAAAGCCCACCAAAGAGGACCAGTTAAACGCCGCCCGCGACAGCCTCACGGCGCAGGGCTTCGATGGACACCAGGCGGTCATTCTGTCCCACAACGACGAGCCGCACGCGCACGTTCATATCCTAGTCAACCGAGTTCACCCGGAGACTGGAATCGCCGCCACCCTCTCGAATTCAAAATTGAAACTCTCGGAATGGGCGCAGGCCTACGAACAGCAGCAGGGCAAAATTCTTGTGCCGCAGCGCGTCGAAAACAACGCCAAACGCAAGCAGGGTGAATTCATCCGCGCCCCGCGTGTGCCGCGCCAGCTCTATGAATTCAACAGGGCGACCGCCAACGACCGCCTCTTTGCCGAATTCGCGCAGACCGAACAGCGCCAGCAGGACGCTTACCTGTACGACGCCGGGCGGCAGATGCGGACCAGCCACGCCCGCCAGTGGGATTCATTGAAAAGCACCTACGACACGGTGAGAAGCCGGATACAGAACAAGACCAAAACACTGAAGGCGGAGAAGGCGCAGGACATCAAGGCCCGCGCCAAAGGCCGCTGGCGCGACCTGTTCCGCCGTCAGCGCGAGCATCTCAAAACCTTCGATGCGGCGGAGCGCGGCACCATCTTCTCGAAGCTGTCCAACATCATGCTTGTCTACCGGATGCTGCGGCAGCAAAACCGGCAGGCGGAGGCCCTCAACATCTTTTACACCCTCATGTCGTCGTCGCAGCGCCGCACCGTGTTTGACGCGGCGCAGGTGGCCGAGCGGCGCACCCTGGCCCGCTTCATCCGCCAGGAGGTCAAAGCGGCGGGCAATGCCATAGACCGCGACGCCGCGCCGGACCTTGACGATCTGCGGAATCAATATCTCGGTCAGTGCGGCCAGTTGCGGCAGACGCAAGCCGCGCAGCAAACCGAACTGAAAATGAAATGGCAGGTCCGCAACAATGAGCGCGACCAGGAACTTGCGCCGGTCAGGGAACGCGCCGCCAAGTACCGGCAGGCGCGGCATTTCAGGCGAGGCCGCAGCATCAAGGATGATGACCTGTACCGCCGCCCGCCGCAGAAACCCGATCCGGGCCAGGGCGGACAGGGGCCGAAGATGGGATGAATTTTCGTGATCGTGACAAATGGGGGCTGTCCGCGATACCACGAGTCCACAAATCCACATGTGGATTTGTAAGATAGTGGCTTGTCCCACATGTGGACATGTGAGAAAATCCACAAATCCATGTTGGAAAGGCAGGCAGATGCAGATAATTGCGATCATCGGACAGAAGGGCGGAACCGGGAAAACGACAACGGCCATAGGCCTTGCCGTGGCCGCAGAACGCGCCGGTTACAGAACCGCCATTCTCGACCTCGACCCGCAAAGCAACGCCGCCAACTGGAAGGACAGGAGGCAAGCCGACGGCCCGGCCGTTGAATCCATTCAGCCCGGCCGCTTGCGCCAGACCTTGAAAGCGGCGGAGGATGCAGGGGCCAATTACATTTTTATCGACACCCCCGGCAAGTCCGACACAGCGGCCGTTGACGCGGCGCGGGCTGCGGACCTAGTCTTGATTCCGGTACGACCGCAAATTTTCGATCTTGAAACGCTTTCGGCCGTCCGCGACGCGCTGCGGATTGCGGGCAGCCCGCCCGCCTATGTGCTCTTGAACGGCATTCATCCGAGCGCCACACGCAGCCCGACCGAGCAGCGGGACGTTATCGGCAACGCTTTCGGCCTGCCTGTCTGCCCCGTGCATCTTTCCCACCGTGCGACTTTTGCCGAAGCGCCAACCACCGGGCAAGCGCCGCAGGAAACCGAACCAAACGGCAAGGCAGCAGCCGAACTCGAAGCCCTGTTCGCATTCGTGGACAAGGCAGCCCTCAATATGCCAGCACAGAAGAAACTTGCGGAGGCCCGCAAATGAGCAAAACTGGCACCTTGCAAGCAGCCTTGAGTCAAAACACCGGCAAGAGCAAAGCCGCCATTCCCGATACGCCCCCCATTGACGCGCCGCCGATCGGCCGCGCCCAGAGCAGGGAAGGGAAAGACAACGTATCAGCGTGGCTGCACAGCGACTTTCAGACCAGCCTACGCCTTATCCATGCCCGCACAGGCAAGAAGAAACAGGAACTTGTTGCAGAAGCACTCAATGACCTGTTTGCCAAATACGACGTGCCGCAGGTCCGGCAAGACTGAAACGGCTTACAATCCCACATGTGGAATTGTGGACATGTGGACTTTTTCGACTTTCCCGGAAATCCTGGCAATGCGGCCGACCTTCGGCCGCATCAGTTCATCACAAACGTCTTTCCACTCCTCCGCCGTTTTCTTCTCCCACCGCAGCATAAACCCAATCAGACGGCCGCGCTGCTGTCCGCCGTTGCGGACAGGCTCAATTTCCACCTTGAAATCAGACAGGCCGTTGACCTCGACAACGGCCGGATCGAGCGCCCACTTTTTCAGATTCTTGAACAGTGGCATCTTGCCAGGCTCCACACCCAAGAGGGCGCGGAACTCATCAACGGAAAACCGCTGCTCGTTCACCCGCAGATTGCCCCGCAGGCAAACCGCCTCATACAGCGCGAGGGCATATTTCGAGTTGAACGCGAACATCACATACGCCTTAATGCGCCCCCAATAGCGGGAATCCTGAATGATCTTCCGCAGCCCCTTGGGAAATTCATAGACAAGAACCGCGTTCGGGCTGTCCTCGTCAATCATCCGCGTCGTTTCACCACAAAGCTGGGTGGTGAAAATAGCGGATTGCCCGTCTAGCGTCGTCGGCACTTCAACGAGCGTCGTCATCAGCGTTTTCACACTGTCCGCCACCCGTTCGCTGCCCCGGTGCCGGGGACCGCGCAGCCGGTTCATGGCGATCCTGTGCGGCTTGTCCTGGCCGATCTCCGACCATGCGTTTTCGATCAGAAGATTGAAAATCCGACGATCCTGCAAGGACAGCTCATGCCCGGAGCGTATATCCACCAGCTCTCCGGGTTTCACGAAGCCGTCGAGGCTGTTCTTTTGTTCTATCGTTTGACTCACTCAAAAAGTTTACCAAGGCTTGGCTAGGGCGTCAACAGCAAGCCTAGCCCTAAGGCAACACGGCCCCCCAATTCCTAGCCATAGGCCCCCCAATCCGTTGCCTTCGGCCCCCCCCGATCCCTAGCCATAGGCCCCCCGAATCCTAGCCTTACTGCCCCCCAATCCCTAGCCATACGCCCCCGAATCCTAGCCTTAGCCATGAATAAGTGGCTGATTTCTGCGGCCTTCCGGCCACTGAATCTTAGAACTTAAGCTTAGAAATTAAGAAAAGAGGGGACGGGCTGTGGATAACACCAGTTCCGCACCCGCAGCACTATGAAAAACACACGGAATCCGCCATGAGGCGGATGACTCCATACGGAGTGCGCCGCAGGCGGCGCACAACATTTTTTTCATGCGGACGGGCTTCGCCCGTGCTTTTTCACCCGATTATTCAGCATGGCACGACGCGGGAACCCGTCAACGGCTGCGCCGTCCTTCGCTGCGCTACGGCCTTCGGTGACGGAACCCCGCTTTCGTGCTGCCCTGAAATTGATCGGGACGAAGGAACGATCAAATGCGCCTTCGGCGCAAGATCGAACAAAGGAACGGGGCGAGGGCAGGGGAGCGACCGGAAAGCATGGCGCAAGCTGCAACAGTCTTTTGCCTACAGGTGGGCAAACGGCTAAATAGGTTCTTTAATTTAAACGGTTTATACTATGGCAATGATGGACGAAAAGACAGGCGTTGCATTGCCGTTGGACTTCAATCAGGCCGCTATACAGCGGCAGGACGTGACTATTCCGCTCGACACCGACGTTTTAGCCTACATTCAGGCCGAGTTTGGCGACCACTCGCAGGACCACATCCGCGACCTGTTGCGCTTCCACATGGACACCAGCCAGAGGCGGGAACTGGACTTTCAGGATTGTTTCGATCCCGGCGAAATGGACGCGCCGCCGCCCGGCCACCCCGGCCCCGCGTTATCTTAAAGGTTTAATTCCAGTACAGTTATGATATATTGGTTCCTATGACACACGAGCCGCCGGTTACTCAAGAAGAAATCGCCCAGATGACCTTGAAACACTTGCAGGAATTCCGCAGTGAATTCCGCGACTTCAAGACCGACACGGCTGAGGACATGAAGGACATCAAGTTCAGGCTGCGGAAGATCGAAGAAACCCTGACCCATCACACGACGCAGTTTGACCGGGTGCAGGAGCGCCTTTTGCGGATCGAACACAGACTCGACCTTGTGGACGCATGACCGCCGACGACGAAAAAATAGCCGGATACATCCAACGCCTTACAGCGCTTTTGCAGCAGCAGATTGACCCCGCGAAGGGCTGGCCCGCCAGCTTTGTATTGCCCGAACCGCAGAACGACGCGGAGCGCACGGCGTTGTCCCTTTTCCTTGCCGAGGTGGAGAGGGAAACGGGCGCATCCGTCAAGTTCACCACGGAGCCGGGCCACGCCTGAATTCAAACGCTGACCCCGAAAATTTGACCGGCCAAGGCCTTCAAGGCACCCGCCCGCTACCCCGGACCCTGAAATCAAAACAGCGCTGTACGGGCTTCCAGGGCGAAACTTTTTTCTGGAAAACAATCTTCATGATGACAGACGCGGAACGACGCGAAAAAGCCCGCTTGCGCTCGGAGCGTTGGCGGCGGGCGCACGGCATAGGCCCCAGACGGCCCGCGCAACGGCCCTGGCTTGCGGCAGGCGTTTCACGCTCGACATGGTACAGGCGGAGGAGGCAGGCGCAGCAGGCGGCGGCAGTGGCCTCTACACGCGCCGCACTGGACCGCGCGGAAGCCTTCGCGGCAGCGTTGACCCGCGACCTGGCCCGCTGCGCGGCGCTTGAGCGCGAGACAATGGCGATCATTGCGGAACTGGCGGCGGTTCATTCCGTCGCACTGACACGATCATCCTTGAATGGATAAGACGACCGCCTTTGTCCGCCGTAGCCTTGGCGAAGGTGGATTGCGGTTGTCGGGAGCGGCGCGGGATCAAGGCCGGGCTTCCAGTGGACGCCCGCCCCCGTGACGCGGACGCGGTGACTTTCCGTTCAGGGATTCCGTATTCAGGAAAACGAGGGCAGCCCGAAAAGGGCTGGCATCCACACAGGCAGCCGTGACCGGCTGGCATCTTTTTTTGTTTTATTTTCGGGGCGGTGCCGCCCCATGCCGTCAAGCGCCCGCCCTGAAGGGTTTTGGCTCCCCCGCAAGCGCGGTCCCCCCAAAAAACCTGCAAGCAGGTTCGCATCGCCTGACTGCATTCCCCCCGCTCATTGCCGCGTGGCTAGCAGGGTTGCATGTGCAACCCTTTAAACAATTAAGGACGTAAGGAAATGAACTCTATAAATCAGATTGTGCAAGGCGACTGTGTGCAGGTTTTAAAATCCCTGCCCAGCAATGCCGTTGATCTTGTCGTTACCGATCCCCCCTACCTTGTGAACTACCGCGACAGGAGCGGGCGGACCATTGAGAATGACGGCGGCAGCGGTGAATTTCTTGGCGCGTTTTCCGACCTGTACCGGGTTTTGAAGCCGGACAGCTTTTGCGTCTGTTTCTATGGCTGGAACCGGGTCGATCAGTTTTTTGGCGCATGGCGGCAAGCGGGATTCCGGCCCGTCGGGCATATCGTCTGGAAGAAGGAATATTCTTCAAAGTCCGCCTTTCTCCAGTATCGCCATGAACAGGCTTATTTGCTGGCGAAGGGCAATCCCGACCGCCCCGCGAAGCCATTGGCGGACGTTCAGCCGTGGGAATATTCCGGCAACCGGGCGCACCCGACCGAAAAGGC
>QHBR01000211.1 GCA_003244015.1 Hyphomicrobiales bacterium
TGACGCTGCAGGGCAGGTATTTTTCATCGCAGCGCTGTTTTCAACCGCCGGATCTTGCCTTTGGTGCATTTGACCATCTGTTCCCTCCGAATCAGATAGTCAAAGCGAATCACACCTCGCCTCCAAAAAGCAATTCACTCCGATGTTCGGTGCCGCGCTACCGCAGACGTTTCGATTCAATCAGCTATGGAAGCGGTATCACATAATTGTTGGAGTCGAGAATAACGACATAGGCGTTTGTTTCTTTCGATGGGGTTTTAAGTTTCCTCCCTGACCATCCGATATTCACGTCATGTGTTCCTGTTTCGTCATCTTTCCAAACTGTACCGCCGAGGACCACACGGTCGAGTTCGTTTGCCGCCCCCACATTCATCCGGGTGGAATTCGCCCAAGCCTCTTGAATAAGCCATTTGATGCTCTTTTCGTTGGCGAATTGTGCGAAAATCTCGCCCTTTTTATCCTCGGCTCCTGGGCCGTGAACGCGTTTGATTTTGTCGATGACGTCTGGCGTTACGATCGGGACCGGGTTTGCTTGTGCATATTGAGCACCGGGCACAATGCCATCTGGATTGGCATCCGAAACCGTTCTCCCAACAACGTTCGGCACAAATGGTTTAACGTGTACATTTCGCGGCAGTTGACTCTCCACCGCTGCGCCTGTCCCGCCCCCATCGCCCGAAGTCCACTGCCCGCTCTCGCGTCCGCTCCCGGCTGGAACACGCGGCTGATCTGGGTTGTATTTTTCGAGATCGCGCGCCGCCTGCGGAAAACCCAAGACTTTCATCAGATCACCTGGGTCGAGGCCTTTTTCGAGTGCCGTCCCGGCGAGGAAGAGGCGGTAGGCGTCCGCTTCATCGATCTTCGGCGAGCCGATGAAGGCGAGATGAATTTGCGCCAGCGTTTTTTCGCCCGCGCACCAAATTCAGCGGCACGGCGTATCTTTTCGACGACGCCTTCGGCAACGGGTTTGTCATAGGCGGCAGTCAGAAGGGAAACGACGCGCGCATCACGCCCGTCGAGGGAGAGATGGCTGGTCCCCCGCCGCCCTTTGCCTCCGCCGTCCTTTGGGAAGGCCGCAAGAAGCGTGCCGCGCCCGAGCGCGAGCCCTGCTTGAGTAAATGTCATCGCGCGATGAAGGGGATGGCTTAATCCCTCGTCGCGCCAGTGCCGGTCCAAAACTTCGGTATCTTCCATGATCTTTCCATGCCCCGCAAAAGGCGGAGACATGCAGATAGAACTCATCCGTTAGCCGTGTCCAGACAGGGCCAAAGGCGCATTCTGCGCAATCTTACATTCTGCGCCGGGGTTGCGGTCCGATCCCGAAGCTTCGCAAAAGCCACGCTCTGGCCCTTCGTTAATAGCGCGGCGGCCGTGGTCATGCCGGCAGCTCGATTCCCTGCAACGGTAGCCCGCCCGCTAGCTCGTTTTGAGGGAGAGGATCCGGGCCTCTAAGGCGCGCTACTCCGCCCGCCTCACATCCGGCGGCGTCGCCTCCTCCGCGAGCAGTTTTAGGGCCGCGTCCAGGGCCATCTGTGTTTGCTCGGGCAAACCTAGCCGCCGGATCGAGACGCTGCGCGCGGCCGCCTCTTTCTTGCCGGCGACCAAGAGGACCGGCACCTTGGCGAGCGAATGCTCGCGCACCTTATAGGCGATTTTCTCATTGCGGAGGTCGCCCTCGACACGAATCCCGAGTTTTCGCGCCGCCGCCATCACTTCATAGGCGTAATCGTCGGCCTCCTTCGTGATCGTCGCGACGACGATTTGCAAAGGCGATAGCCACAAGGGCAGATGACCGGCGAAATGTTCGATAAGGATGCCGGTGAAGCGTTCGAGCGAGCCAAGCACGGCGCGATGGATCATCACCGGTGTCGTCTTCTCGCTGTCCGGCCCGATGTAGAAGGCGCCGAAGCGGCCAGGTAAATTGAAATCGACTTGCGTCGTGCCACACTGCCATTCGCGCCCGATCGCATCGCGCAAGGTGTATTCGAGCTTTGGGCCATAGAAAGCGCCTTCGCCGGGATTGACGGTGGTCTTGGCGCCGCGTCCCTTGAGCGTCTCGAGGACACGCGACAACGCCGCCTCGGCCCGATCCCAGGCCTCGTCCGAGCCGACCCGCTTTTCCGGCCGCGTCGACAATTTTATGAGAATGTCCTCGAACCCAAAGTCTTTATAGATGGAAAGGATGAGGTCGTTGACCTTCAGGCTCTCCTCCATGATCTGCTCCTCGGTGCAAAAAATATGCGCGTCATCCTGGGTGAAGGCGCGCACCCGCATGACGCCGAAAATCGCGCCGGAAGGCTCGTAGCGGTGGACGATGCCGAATTCGGCGATCTTCATCGGCAGGTCGCGATAGGATTTGAGGCCGTTCTTGAAGATCTGCACGTGCCCTGGACAATTCATCGGCTTGAGAGCGAAGACGCGTTCGTCCCCGGTCTTTGTGATGAACATGTTCTCGCGAAACGTCTGCCAATGGCCGGAGGTCTCCCACAGCGCGCGGTCGAGCACCTGCGGCGTATTCACTTCGATATAGCCGAGCTCGTTTTGCCGCCGCCGCATGTAGGAAATCAGCGTTTGGAACAAGGTCCAGCCCTTCGGATGCCAGAAAACCGTGCCGGGTCCTTCTTCCTGAAAATGGAACAAATCCATTTCCCGCGCCAGGCGGCGATGATCCCGCCGTTCGGCCTCCTCCAGCTGCTGCAAATAGGCCGCGAGCTCGTCTGCCTTGGCGAAGGCCGTCCCGTAGATCCGCTGCAACATGGGCTTTGTCGAATCGCCGCGCCAATAAGCGCCCGCGACTTTCATCAATTTGAAGGCGTTGCCGATCTTGCCCGTCGAGGTCATATGCGGGCCGCGGCAGAGATCGAGCCAATCGCCCTGTTTGTAGATTTTCAAAGTCTCGTTGGCGGGGATCGCAT
>QHBR01000014.1 GCA_003244015.1 Hyphomicrobiales bacterium
TAAGCGCGATGAAAATTTTGTGGGCGAGCTGACCTGGTTGTCCGAGCTTCGGATCGGGACGGATGGCGATCGTCTTCTCGCTCGCGCTCGAATGCAACTTGATTTCTTCCGTGTGCGACGATGCTCGTTTCCGATCGTGACAGAAGAGCGCGCCGGAGATGCGCAAGAGCGTATTCTCGATGTAGAGTTTTTCGATCCGATGCGGCTCGTTTGTCGCGTGCGCGTTCTGTTGTTTCGTTTCCATAATGCGTACGTGCATTATAGATCATAATCAGCACGCGATCTGATGAAGGTGTGGACAGCTATTCTCTACTCGCGTTCATCTTTCTTTTCGATCGGCGTCGTCGGGACGCCGCGTGCTTCGAGCATGTATTTTGCGAGCGTCTCGCTCTGCGCAATCGCACTCGCCTGCTGAAGTTCGATCAGCCGCTGGTTTGGCCTGGTCGAGGACATCTTCGGTGCGGCGCACCTGCTTTTCGTATTTTTCCTTGAATTCGTCCACCTCTGCTTCGAGCCGCTTCACATAAGGGTGCTCAAAAATGTTGATGTCTGTCGCGTCATGTCGCGACGTGTCGTGACTCGTCGGCACGTCTTGTCGCTCGTCGTCGTTGCGCTCTTTCAAGGCGACGGTCGTCGCGACTTGTCGCGACACGTCGAGACCGGTCGCGGTTGGTCGCACCTCCTCGATATACGCAATGTGTTTTGCGACGGACGCGGCCGTGATCAGATATTTTTCACCGATCGCCGTTTCGATGCGCCGGCAATCCAAATGCCCCTTGGCACAATAGCGCTGAATGCTACGCGGCGTGCGCGGATGACCGGCGCGCTCGTAGAGTATCGCTGCCTCGTCGATCGACAGGATATAGTCGCTGTCGTTGGTGGTCGCGTCCTGTCGCGAGGAGACCGAGGATGTGGAGTAATCAGTTTCTCTTTGCCACTGCATCCTTGATTACAATCTTGCTTTTGATTTCGTTTGGTCTTATCAGGCTTGGCCGCAGAACCGCGAACTATTGGGGCGCGTCATACTACTACGGCGGGCTTGTATCTGCGGTGGCAACAACAATTGCCGCTGTCGTAATTTTAACAGGGCGATACCGGTATTATCGGGACGATCTATCTTTCCCAAGCGTGGGAAGTCTTTTCACAGTTTTGATCGGCGCAATCATTGGAAGCTTCTCCGCCAAATACGTTTGGAGCATGTTTGGGCTAAAATTTGGAAGGCGGGATCCTCTAATAGGTGCCGTCACGTTATTTCTAATTAGCGTTGCTTACTGCCTCCCACTCTATCACAAAGAAATCTCCGGTCTTCTCAGTGATTTTGGAATATCGACAATTAAGACCTCCTTTATTGAACTGACGTTTGCCGAGAGGTCAAACAACAATCGTGGAGGCGCGATTGGCGCCACCGTAGGCAAAGCAATGGCGACCCAGGCGCTTCCCCGCTCCAGTGATCCTAAGCCCGGCCTCGAGTGGTTATCGCTGGATGTTAACGACGATGCTGAAGCCACGATAGGTGCGGATAAACAATATATCATATTTTGTGAACCGACCGCACCCTATAAAGATATCATTTCTAAAACACAGGACGTTCTTCTACCGGTGCACGCGTTAGTATCTTGCTTAATTCAATACATAAAGGTTGTGCCCGATTCGCAACTTCTTTTGGTTGATATAAAGCCAGTCCTGGAATCGTTTTTTAAACTACACTCAAAAGCTAAGGAGTTACCCGATAAGATAAAGCGCAGTGTAACGAATGAAATAAGTGCGCCCGTACAAGAGGTTCTTAACACGATAAATAGCAAATTTGGAATTCCAGAATGTGAGGTTAAAGGAGCATTGTGGGATAAAATTCATAAATTAACGTTACACAACCAGGATTTTTATTATCTTCAGCCATACACTGTGCTTGTATTGGCAGACCTCCTCGTAGCACATGGAGCTACCGATGAAGCTATCAGCGTTCTCGCTGAATGGCTTACCAATTGGGATAAGTACAAAAACGGCCAGCCAGAATGGTTCATGTTTCGCGTGGCGTCACGACTGAGCATATTTATGTTTGATGCTGCTGGGCAGTATAACATCGCTTATCGCGAATTCCTCAAATTTTATAAATCGAATCTAGAACATTATATGGGTTCTTCTAATCCTAATCATATTGTTTCACTTGCTGAGATTCCGGAGAAATGTAAATCATGGATCGAATTAGATAACACCCGAGATGCCGTCCCCGTGACTCAGCCCCTTAAAGATCGGATAATGCTTAAAGAACGGATAACGATGGAACAACGAGCATCATTTGTTCTGCTTATAAATGAGCATGAGGCTCTTAGGACAGAACTCGCGTTTCTTACGGAGGAGTCTAACTTTGAGGCCCTCCAGAAACTCGCGCATAGAGCCAATTTTTTGGCTAGCATAGAGCCTAAATGTTTGCCGAAAAATATAAAGGATTTGAAGAGCGGGATCGTGGCTACGAACCAAGTGACGGCAGGGCTCCTAAACCTGAGTGTGGCGGACCGAATGACTATGCTCGCGCGTTCATCCGGCGACCGTGAGCGTGCGCTCGATATACGACATCAGGGGAGGAACACTTACGGCGGGGTTGGGAGGACCTCCGCGAACCGGTCATGGACGACAGGGATAAAATTGCAAAACTTCGGCTGGAGGAACGTGTCTTTACGCAGTCGCGCTATGAACCGACGGCGAGGCTTGCGACACAGGCACTTTCCCGTGTGCACGGCGAGGGAGAGTAACGCGGGCGTCCCAAAAAAACGGACCCCGCACCGTGCTTTCCAAAGGCCTTTGATATATTTATGGGTTCGCCGTCTGAGCCAGCGCCAATACGGTTGACGCAACGCTGAGGATTGCAATCAAAGAAGTCACAGCTACAGCTTTTAGCATGGGTTCGCTCCATTCATTTCTTGCCATAAATTAACCCTAAATTAATATTCTCCGCTGCGCAAGTGTTTTCTTTGCCCGGTCGCAATAGTCCAACAGTGCGCCGTCCCTCGAATGAAAGGGCGAGGCGTCCGCGTGGGATCCGGCTCCTCGAAAGGTGGACGCGGCCACGTAGAGCCTCGCGAGGCTCTTATACATCCCGTACATGAGGTTGCTGCAATCCGGCGGAAGGGGTGAAGCTTTCGCTGGTGATACGCGAACAACGAATGGAGAGCAGCGATGACCATGTTTGCGGGACTTGACGTTGTCGGTCGGGGCACGTCGCGGCCGGTCGCGCCAAGACGCGGTGCGTCGCGGGGCGTGTCGCCATGCGTTGTCATCACAAAAACATTACGCGCACACAAGGCTACGCTGATCTAGTTCCTCGGCGGTAAAGGGCCGCTTCTTTTGTTGCGCTCTATGAGACCCCTTGTCATGCGGGGGGTTTGGTCGCGTACTCGCATACCGGGCACGTCCCTTTCGGGTGGTGATCGGGTGCCGAGGCTTTGCGTGCGGTTCTCGTTTTGCGTGCTATTTCCCGCGCGGGCTCGACAAGCTCATAGCCGAAACCGAGAGCAGTCAATTCGTTGACTGCTTCTTCTTCTCGCGCAAGCGAGTCAGTTTTCGCGCTCTCCAGTAGCTTCGCGCGTTCCTCGTCGAGCTTCTTGATCTGCTGTAGAGTCGATAGTTTGGCTGCCATGGTAAAATCCTTGAAGTCCATTGATTCGCTCCTTGCATCAACGACCGCGACATGGCGTCTAAAGGCCGTAGTAGTGCTTGATGTTCTTCTCGACCTGTTCGAGGTCGTCCTGGCTCAATCGGCCTATAGGCCCATCAACAATCCGGCGCTTATCGATCGTGCGCAATTGGCCGCACAATGCCGTCGAAGTCGGTTGGCCGGCGGATGGGACAGAGACGATAAGCGGGGGCAACGGACGTGGCGACGATGAAAGAGGCACAACCCCGATCGTGCGGAGTTTGTTGTTGAAAGCGCTTACCGAGAGCACAACGCATGGGCGGGCCTTGCCCTGCTGTTCGCTTCCGATCGTCGGTTCAAGATTGACCCGGTAGATGTCGCCGCGCTGGATGGCCATAATTATTCTTCAAGGCCGTCCGCAATGGTCGCATCGAACGCCTCGCCGTCCGCTCGCGCCTGCGCGAAGTCAGGATGCGTTTCGAACTCGATCGCGATGGCCTCAAGCTGTTTCCGGCGCTCGGAGAGCGCCCGCTCCATGAGATGCTGGATAAGCTGGCTGCGGTCGCCGGCCGGCACCATTTCATTGAATTTGAGAAGCACCTCTGACTCGATGGTGTAAGACGCGCGAAGGGCTGCCATGGTTGCACTCACGGTTTGAATATTCATATGCGGTATTATTGCATACTATATATAATACGCAATGGCGCGCCATCGGTTGCAGCAAATACGATGTGGTCCCACTCAAAGGGGGGCGGGTGCGATCACCCATTCTTCATCTTCTAATTGCAACGCTGCAGGTCAAAAGTGTTGCTCAAAATTGCTATTCCCATTAAGAACAAATAAAGAACTTTGTACCTAGAACAAAGCATGTACAATTTACCGTCGCAGTACGTTCCGCATAGGATCGGTGATGCCAGTAGGGAACCGCCTCATGGAAAGGACGTTCATGACCAAGACAAAGACGCTGGACATCGGGCCTTCGGGAATGGCTCGATCATGCGGTTTGGAAAAAACGAGAGCAAGGGGCTCGCAATGATTGAGGTAATTGATCCGGAGGCTGAGCTTTTTGCCGTAGCCGAGCAGGTCGATTTAGCCGAGAACGCCTTTTACGTTGCCCTCGCGCGCCGCAACGAGGCGCAGATCGCATATTTGCGCGAGCCAAGCGTCATGACCCGCGAGGCGGTCGAAGTGGCAACGACAGCCGAGGCAGTCGCGCGAGAAATTCTCGACGCAGAGGTCGGATGGCATGGCTGGCCAGCATTCGCGCTACAACGGTAATCGGCCTCAAGCTGAAGGCGTCATACGCTTCTACGGAAGGCAAGCTCGCCGACAGCATCGTCGAAGACATCTTGCAACTCTAAAGCGTAGACGTTGCCGCTGCGGTTTCTTCGAGGATGTGCGCGTCCATGTCGGCGCCCGCATGCGCGGCATGTGGCGATGAGGAGGGTGGGCCTTTGTGCAACTTGTATTCGTTGACGAAAGGCCAGCAGGCGATCCG
>QHBR01000383.1 GCA_003244015.1 Hyphomicrobiales bacterium
TGCCTGCGGCTCACGGTCGGCACGGAGGAAGCGAACCGTCTCGTCGCCGCAACCCTCAAGGACTTCGCCAAGCTTCAAGGCCCCGCGCGTGCCTGACGGTCTCGGGGCTCCCTTGAACGAGCCTCTGTTCCAACGCCTTGCCCTCATCGGCATGGGCCTGATCGGCTCTTCCCTGGCGCGGGTTTGCCGGCGCAAGGGGCTCGCGCGCGAGATCATTGCCACGGACTCATCAAGCGCCGTTCGCGCGAGAGTGACCGAGCTCGCGCTCGCCGATCACATCGTGGCGGCTGCGGCTGCCGCCGTCGAGGCGGCTGATCTCGTCATTCTCTGCGCTCCCGTGGGCGTCATGGGCGCGATCGCACGGGAAATTGGGCCGCACCTTTTGCCCGGCGCGATCGTGTCCGATGTTGGGTCGGTCAAGGCCTCGATCATCAAGGCGGTCGCGCCGCATCTGCCCGCCATGGTCCATTTCGTCCCGTCGCATCCCGTGGCCGGTACCGAGCAATCTGGCCCGGAGGCAGGGTTTCCGACGCTTTTTTTCAATCGCTGGAGCATATTGACGCCGCCGGAGGGGACCAACCCCAAGGCCGTGGCAAAGCTCGCTTCGTTCTGGACCGGCGCGGGCGCATATGTCGAAATCATGCAGCCCGCCCATCACGATCTGGTGCTCGCGATCACCAGCCATGTCCCGCATCTCATTGCCTATAATATCGTCGGCACCGCCGCCGATCTCGAGGAAGTCACGCGCTCCGAAGTCATAAAATTTTCCGCCGGGGGGTTTCGCGATTTTACCCGGATCGCCGCCTCGGATCCCACGATGTGGCGCGATATTTTCCTCAACAACAAGGAGGCGGTGCTCGAAATGCTCGGCCGTTTCAACGAGGATCTGAGCGCGCTTCAGCGCATGATCCGCAATGGCGACGCCGAAGGGCTGTTCGATCTCTTCACAAGAACCCGGGCGATCCGGCGCGGCATCATCGAGCAAGGCCAGGAAACCGCTGCTCCGGATTTCGGCCGCCGGGCGGGCGAGACGTGACGCATTCCCTCGCCCGGAGCCGCGGTTGGCTGGTCAATAAAGCGGTGGAATTTGGATTTGCGTGCGTACCGGGCCGATCGACAGAAAGCCTTTGGAAAAGGTCAACGGCAGGTTCACGCGCCTCGTGCCGCCGCCTTGGCCGCCGCCGAGCAGCCCCGACAGAACCTGGCCAGCGGTGATGAGCGCGGGATCGACGCCCAATTGGCGGAAGGCCTTGTCGAGCCCGGCGAAACTCGCGTCGAGTTTGCCTTGCACACGATGCCGGCCGTCGAGATCGAAGCCGCCCTTGGCATCGAAAATAATTTGGCCGCTCGTCAGCGACCCGGCCGTGATGTCGACATGACCGTTCGCCGAGCGCCAATTTTCGAGAAGATCTTGGAGCGTTTCCGCCCCGCGTAAATCGATTTCCGATATTGTGCCTCTGACCTGCATGTCAATGGGAAGTTGCGTGTCCAAAAGACTGTTGAGCGCCGGAATCGAGCCCTGCTTGAAGGAAACCATGAAATCATAGGCATGGTCGTGCCGGTCCCGCAGCAGGACGAAAGTGCCGCTGACATCGCCGAACGTTCCCCCCACAGGGTCGATCCCTCCTATTTTTCCTTGCAGCCGGACCTGATTGCCGGCGAGAGCGACGCGATCGAGCGCGCCTGGCTGGCCTTCGAGATCGAGGAAAAGATCTCCCCATTGCATTGTAAATTCGAATGTGCCGTCGCTGGTTTTCGCGGCAAACGGCGGGTCAAGTTGCGCCAGCACATTGCCGGTCCGTAGAAGCGGCGAAGTGGCGCGGAAGCCGCGCACGCTCCCAGTCAGTGTCTTGCCAAGGATTTCGCCTTGAAAGAGCAGGTTGGCGCAGGAAATCTCAACAGAAAACGGAAAGCCGCCGGTTTTCTGATTGGGGCAGGACCATGCGCGGCCGAGCTGCGCCTCATGCGTCATCCAAGCTGAGACGCCGGCCGCGGCCGCGCGCGACTTGATATACCAGAATACCGGCCAGCCGATCGCCACCGCCAGGACAATTGCGACGGGCGGCAGCAACAAGGAATAGGCGCTTATGCGCTGCTTTGTCTTGGGGACGTTGGACTGCATAAGGTGTTTTCTCCCAGGATGGGCATCTGCCGAGCGGTTTTTATTTTTGCGCGGCGGTTCTCGAAGCTTCCCAGCCGGGCTTCCCGGCCGGACCAAAAATGCGAAAGAGAGGTCTGCGTACCCGGCGTTTTTATCCGTGTTGACGATCCCCCGTGGGGCATGAGGGATGACCGATCCTCGCCTCCTATCGTACCAAAATGTTTCACTTGAAACATTTTGGTACGATTTTGGCCAAAATCCTTACAAGGCCGCATACATCCGGCGGCTTGAGAGGAGTAAGATTGCGCGGAACAATTGTAAGTTCGGCGGATTGTGGCGGAAGGGCGCATGCGTCAATGGAGCTGATACGGCGGAGCCTGCACGACTGGCGCCGCGGCGTCGAGAATCTCGCGCCGGTTGCGTGAGCGTGGCGGATAGATGCGCTGGCGATTGATGATCTCTTTGGTGCGCTTGGCCGCCGCGCCCTTCGCCGCCACCTGGCGGTCCCAGCCTTGCGTATAGACGGCCCCCCAGGGACCGAGATCTAGGCATGTGACATACCAATCGATATGCAGCGGCAGCATCGGCTGACCCAAAAGATCGCTGACGACATTGTAGCCAGCGAAGCGCCCCATTGGACGCGCGTGCTGACACGACATGACAGAAGCGTGCGCGCCATCGATCGGCAGCCACGCGGTATCCCCGGCGGCGAATTCGGCCGGCATGCCCTCGATCTTGAGGTGCGCATCGACAGGCACGCGGCCAAGCCGGTCGCGCGCGACCGGAAAGCGCGCCGTCAACGGATCGGCTTGCATGCCCGCGCACCAAACCACGGTGGCCGCCGGGATTTTTTCGCCCATCACAAGGGTCGCGCCGTCCACGTCAATGGAGGCCACGGAAACGCCGGGGCGTGTTTCCACACCAAGGCTTTCGAGAGCCTCGGCGATCACTGGCCGCGCGTCCCCCATGTCGGATCCGATCCATGCTTGATGGTCGGCAAGAATCACACGTGCAGGTGCTCCCAAGCCGGAAGGTGACGTCTTTGCGATGGCGGTTCGCAATTTGCCGAACATCTCGGTCGCGACCTCGACGCCCGTGAGACCAGCGCCCACGACAAGGACATTAAACTGGCCCGTGGATGCCGGCCGGGAAGGCAATGACCCGATATGTTCGTTGAGCCGCCTGGCGGCTTCAAATGTGTCGACATTGAAGGCATGCGTCTCAAGACGAGGAATTGCTGGCCGAGCCAGGCGACTGCCAAGCGCGAAGACGAGCCGGTCATAGGCCAAGAGCTGCGATGCGCCATCCATCGTGCACGCGATTTTTCGCTCGGGGACATTGATGTCCGTGACCTCCGCTATGACGTTCTTGACGCCGATACGGTCGAGCACATCGGCGAGTGGGACGAGCGTCTCGTCAAGAGCGGCTTCGTAATTGCGGACGCGGATCGAGTGCCAAGGGGTGCGGTTCACGACAAGAACCTCGACCTCTCCGGGACCGGCGCCAAGCTCATCCAGTCTGCGGGCGGCCGCGACGGCACTCCAGAGGCCTGCAAACCCGGCGCCAAGCACGAGAATGCGCTGCATGCGGTGCCTCCTTTGTTAATTTGCCGGACACGCCCGGGAGAGCTGTCTGATCCCGCCCGCCAAAAGCGTCCGACAACAACTCACACTTTCGTCTTCTTCAACGTGTCCGATCTTACCAAAATGTTTCACGTGAAACATTTTTCTCCGGTTTCCGGGGCCGACTCAAGGCCTCTTACATCCGGCGGCTTGAGAGGAGCGCGATTGCGCGGAAGATCATAACTTAGGTGCGAGCCAGCTTCGGGCAGCCGGGGCTTACTTGCTCGCTTCGCTCACGTTCGACACTGACCTGAGCTTGATGTGCGTGATGTGATGAATGGCGGCGGAAATGGTCACGTAAACTCATCTGGGCGGCGGGATCGCTCGCCCAGTATTGACGCTGCGCCGCAAAACTTCAAGCCACCGGCCGTCGCACTCCATAGCTATAGATTCGGGTCAGCCGGGGCGCGCCCGTCGGGCCTTTAGGAAATTTCCGCTCCCGGCGTGACCAGGGCAAAATGTTCAGAACCGGACCAACGGTCGTACGGCCGTTGGCCAATTGCAGGCACGTCACGCCGCGGCGCCCATCGCGGCCGCTTTTTTCAAAAGCGCCTCGGCCATCCTTATGCTGGCGATGTCGATCAGCCGGCCGTCGAGCGAGACCGCCCCTTTTCCCGCCTTGGCGGCATCGGCCATCGCGCTCACGATGCGGCGGGCCTTGGTCACCTCGGCTTCGGACGGCGTGAACACCCCATTGGCGAGTGCGATCTGCGAGGGATGGATCGCCCATTTTCCCTCGTAGCCGAGCACCGCGGCGCGTTTTGCCGCGGCGGTAAAGCCGTCCGCGTCCGAAAAATCCCCGAACGGACCGTCGATCGGACGCAGGCCATAGGCGCGGCAGGCGACCATCATGCGAGTCTGGGCCGCGTGCCACTGATCGGCCCAGTAATAAGCACGGTTGCCGGAGGCGTCCTTGTCGGTGAGCACGCCATAATCCGCGTTGACGCCGCCAATCACCGTGGTGCGCGCCCGCGTCGAGGCGGCATAATCGGCGACGCCGAAGGACATCGCCTCGAGCCGCCGGCTCGATTGCGCGATCGCCTCGACATTGGCCATGCCGAGCGCGGTCTCGATCAAGACCTCGAAGCCGATCCGCTTTTCGCGTTTCTTCGCCGTCTCGATCTGCGTCACCAGCATGTCCACGGCATAGACATCGGCCGCGACGCCGGCCTTGGGGATCAAGATCATGTCGAGGCGCGGACAGGCCTCGACGATATCGACGACGTCGCGGTACATATAATGGGTGTCGAGACCGTTGATGCGGATCATCATGGTCTTGGTGCCCCAGTCCATCTCGTTCAGTCCCGCGATAATATTCTTGCGGGCCTGCTCCTTGTCGTCGGGGGCGACGGCGTCCTCGACGTCCAGAAAAATAATGTCCGCGGCCGACTGGGCGGCCTTTTCGAACAATCCAGGATTGGAGCCTGGAACCGCGAGTTCGGAGCGATGCAGGCGCGGCGTTGCCTGCTCGATAATCGTGAAACTCATGCCCTTTTTCCTCTCTCTTCATCTTTGGCTCTGGCCCGGTTCAGCCGGTGGCGCCAAGGCCGCTGGCGATGCAATTGATCGACAGCAGCAGGTTCGACTTATAGGCCTCCATGGCCTCGTCGGTTTCGCAAGCACGGAAGCGCCGCAACAGCTCGACCTGGTCGCGATTAACCTGGCTGATCGTCGGCAGACGGTGCGCGAGACGGGCACGATAGCTTGGGAATCGTTCGCCGATCTCGCGCTCCTGGCTGATCCGCAGAACCATGTCGCGGGTCAGCCTGAACTCTTGTTCGACCAGGGCGAAGATGGCGTCGCGCTTGGCCGCGTCGGCAACAAGACCCGCATACTCGCGGGCGATTTTCAGATCGACGAGGCATAATGTTTTTTCGACCTCGCCAATAATCAGCCGGAACAGGCGCGACTCGGCGAACATTCGCCGCAACAGCGCCTCGCCGCGGTCCTTGCGCACATTGAGGAAACTGGCGATGCCGCTCCCCGTCCCGTACCAGCCGGTGACCGCATGGCGGTTTTGCGACCAGGCGAACACAAAGGGGATGGCCCTGAGATCGCCGAGCGAGCGCGCGCCAAAACGGCGGGCCGGCCGCGACCCGATATTGAGCAGCGCGATTTCCTCGAGCGGGCTTGCCGCCTGAAAATAAGGCAAAAGATCGGGGTGCGAAATAAACCCCGCATAGGCCGCATAAGCGGCGCCCGAAAGCGCCTCCATCGCCTCGTCGAACTCGGCCTTCGGCGCCAGCGCCTGCTCGCGTTCGGAAATAAGAGCGTGCTTGAGCACCGCGGCCCCGAGCACTTCCATCTGGTATGCCGCGGTGCCGCGATTGGCGTATTTGAACGATACCACCTCGCCTTGTTCGGTCACCCGGAAGCGCCCGTTAATCGAGCCCGCGGGCTGCGCCGCGATCGCCTGCGCGGTGGGGCTGCCGCCGCGGCTGACCGAGCCGCCCCGGCCGTGGAAAAACGCGATCGGAATACCGCTTTCGCTTCCGGTTTTGGTGAGCCGCGTTTGCGCCTTCGCCAATTCCCAATTGGAGGCCAAGAATCCGCCATCCTTGTTGGAGTCCGAATAGCCGATCATGACTTCCTGCACTCCGCCTTGGGCGCGGGCGCTGCGCCGGACGACCGGCAGCGACAATAGTTCGCGCATGATGGCGGGCGCGGCGCGCAAATCGGCGATCGTCTCGAACAGCGGCACGATCGGCAGGGTGCAGGCCTCGACGCCCGCCTCGTCGAGGAACAGTCCTGCTTCCTTGGCGAGGAGATAGGCGCCGAGGACATCGGCCACCGAGCGGGTCATGCTGAGGATGAAGCCGCCGAAGGCTTCGCGATCGAACTCCTTGCCTTTGTCGCCGGCGAGCTCGAACATGCCGAGCATTTCCAGCGCCTCGGGCGGCAAGCCTCGCCGCGAACGCGGTGCCGTTAGCGGCCGGGCCAACTCGGCGATAAGCCAATTTTTCCATTCCGCCGATCCCGGGTCCGGCGGCGGCTCCCCCTTCCGGCCAGCGGTCGCTTTCCACATGGCCTGCAACGTTTGCGTCAGGCGCGTCGTGTTGTCGCGCAGATCGAGCCTGACCGTGCGAAAGCGGAAAATTTCCACCGCCCTGCGAACCGGCCGTATCAAGTCGTCGCCAAGGTCCGCAAGGCCACTTTCAACCAGCGCACTCTCCAGACTCCGAAGATCGGCTATAAGTTCGTCGGCGTTGCCGTAGCCAGCGTCAGCCCGGCCGCCCCTGTTTTTGAAGCGGGCGATGGTCGCCCGGAGCCGGCGCAGCATGCAAGAGAGAAACTGGCGATAAGGCTCGCCGGAATTGCGCTGGGCTATCAGCACCCCTCCAAAATCCCTGGCGAGGGCACTCGCGAGCGCCGCCCGGAATGCCGGGGGCGGAGGAAGAGCCCGCTCGGCGATCGACATCCTCTGCATCAGAACGGAAATGCGCTGCTCGTAGTAGCGCAGACTCGCCAGTGCGTTTTGGGTGAGCGCGCGGCGGGTGACGTCATTGGTGACGAAAGGGTTGCCGTCGCGGTCGCCGCCAATCCAAGAGCCAAATTGAAAGAACGGCGCAAGGGTGAACCGTTCGCCCGGGTAATATTGAGCGAGCGCGCGGTCGAACTTCTTCAAAAGATCGAGGATCCCATCGAATAACGTCTCGTGAAAGAAATGCAATCCCCAGGCGCCTTCCTGGTCGACCGTTGGTTTCTCGAGACGCAGTTCCCCGGTCATCCACAACAAGACGATCTCATCACGTAACTTATCGATGATGCTGGCACGTTCGCGCCCGGTCCATCTTTGCTGTTCCAACTCGACCAGCAGCAGGTAGATGCGGCGATGCTTTTCGAGGACGGTCACCCGTTTCGCTTCGGTGGGATGCGCGGTGATGACCGGCCGGATCCGCGTCGAAGCGAGCCGGCCGCGCAGCTCTTGCGCGTCGGCGCCTAGATTTGCCGCCTCGGCGATAAGATTGGCGAATGTGCCCTCGACCGCCGTTTCGCCCCGCACGCGCTCGATTTGGCGGCGGAGCCGCATCGCGGTATGCTGTTCGACGATTGCAAGCAGCTGGAACCAGATTCCGTGGGCCTGGAAGACACGGGCGAGCAAATCGGGGGTGAAATTCCCAGCCCCGAATTTCCCCCTCAGCGCCGCCGCGACCTCTGGATGTTGGCGGTACACAATCCCGGCCAGCAACTCGAACAGTATGTCCGCGGTTTCCTCGCCGTCGAGCACCGCTTGAATGGTTCCAGGCGCGTTGCCGGTCTCGAATCCCGGCCTGCCCCCCGCCCTAAACTCCGTCATGGGTGTCCCCGCGGCGGCTGGACGCCAGGACGTCGATTTTACCCAACATATTGACGCGGCCCTGGAGAATGAGGGTTTGCTTTCGCGGAAATGGGATTTTGGCGATCGGCGCGCCGGCGTCCTCAATGCGCCAAAACCTTGGCCATCGTCGGGCCAAGTTCGCTCGGACTGGGAGCCACGGTCAGGCCGTAGGATTTCATGGTTTCCGCCTTTTCGGCGGCGCTGTCGCCGCTTGCCGAAATGATCGCGCCGGCATGGCCCATGCGGCGGCCTTTTGGCGCCGTGAGGCCCGCGACATAGCCGACCACCGGCTTGGTCATGTGGCTCTTGATCCAGGCCGCGGCCTCGGCTTCCTGGGGCCCGCCGATCTCGCCGATCATCATGACCGCGGTGGTTTCCGGATCGCGCTCGAACAACACCAGATGATCGAGGAACGAGCTGCCGTTGATCGGGTCGCCGCCAATGCCGACGCTGGTTGAGAGGCCGATCCCAAGGGCCTTCATCTGCGCCGCGGCTTCATAGCCAAGCGTGCCCGAGCGCGACACGATGCCAACCGGGCCCTGCATGTAGATATTGCCAGGCATGATGCCGAGCATCGCCTTGCCGGGGCTAATGATGCCCGCGCAGTTCGGCCCGACCAGCATTGTTCGATGATCGCGCTGATAGCGCAAAAGATAGCGCTTCACCCGCATCATGTCTTGCGCGGGAATGCCGTCGGTGATCGAGCATACGAGCTTAATCCCCGCATCCGCCGCCTCCATGATGGCGTCGGCGCAGAAGGCCGGCGCGACGAAGGCGATGCTATGGGTCGCGCCGGTCTCCTTGATGGCTTCCTTCATGGTGTTGAAAACCGGAAGGCCAAGATGTTTGGCGCCACCCTTGCCGGGCGTGACGCCGCCGACGATTTTGGTGCCAAAGGCGATCATTTCCTTGGCGTGAAAAGTACCCTTGTCGCCGGTGAAGCCCTGCACCAGGACCCGGCTTGTTTCGTCGATTAGAATGCTCATTGGCTTACGACTTTCCCTGACGCAATTCCCGGCGAAGGCCCTCGACCTTGGCGCCAATGGATACAGCGAACAAAGCACGCCTGTGCTTTACATTGAGCCCAACAGTCACGAACGCTCCCGCGTGCCGCCCATCGCGAAGTTAGGCCGTGCGGGCGCTCCGTTCCGGCGCACCCTTGGCCGCGTCGACCGCCGCCTTGCCGGCATCGGCGAGAGTCTCGGCGGAAATGATTGGAAGGCCGCTTTTCCCGATAATGTCGCGACCCGCCTCGACATTGGTTCCCGAGAGACGGACCACAAGCGGGACATCCACGTTCAATTCGTGGCAGGCCTTGACGATGCCCTCGGCCACCCAATCGCAACGGTTGATGCCCGCGAACACGTTGACCAGAATCGCCTTGACGTTGCGGTCGGACAACACCAAGCGAAACGCTGCGGCAACGCGCTCCGGCGAGGCGCCGCCGCCGAGATCGAGGAAGTTCGCGGGGCTGCCGCCGGCATATTTGATCACGTCCATGGTTGCCATGGCGAGACCGGCGCCGTTGACAATGCAGCCGATATTGCCGTCGAGGCCAACATAGTTGAGGTTATGCTCGGCGGCCTGGACCTCGCGCGGGTCTTCCTGCGAATGGTCGCGCATGTCGGCGACCGTGCCGCGCCGGAACAGCGCATTGTCGTCGAACGACATCTTGGCATCGAGAGCAAGGACCCGGTCGTCCTTGGTGACGACCAGCGGATTGATCTCGACCATGGTGGCGTCGAGATCGCGGAACGCGCGGTAGCAGCCGAGGATGCTGGCAACGGCGCGGCTAACCTGCTTGATATTGAGCCCGAGGCCGAAGGCGAGCTCGCGCGCCTCGAACGGCTGGAGCCCCACCGCCGGCTCGACCACCACCTGCAGGATTTCCTCCGGATGGTCCTTGGCGATCTCCTCGATATCCATGCCGCCGAAGCGCGATGCGATGACCCGCACCCGCTCGACCTTCCGGTCGAGAACGAAGCCGAGGTAAATCTCACGCTCGAAGGGTTCGGCGACCTCGATATATACCCGCTGCACGATCTTGCCTTCGGGGCCGGTCTGATTGGTGACCAGGGTTTTGCCGAGAAGCTCCACCGCCGCGGCGCGCACTTCGTTATAGGTCTTGCAGAGCTTGACGCCGCCGGCCTTGCCGCGGCCGCCGGAATGGATCTGAGCCTTCACCGCCCAGTGCCAGCCGCCAAGCTCGGTGGCGCAATAGACGGCCTGATCGGGACTGTAGGCCACCGCTCCGTGCGGGGTTGCCACACCGAAATTCGCCAAGATTTCCTTCGCCTGATACTCGTGAATATCCAAATACCCCTCCTTACGACCACGGGCCGCTCCGGGCGCGGGGTTTCCTCATGTTGTATTCTTGCCGCTCGCCGAAGTGGTCTGACTGCTCCGGCGGGCGCACCGCCAGTTATTCTGTGGAAGGCTTATTGACAAATTCGGGCCTTAGCAACCCTCCCATTGGCATCGCGCGCGGCCCACGCGAGATTGTGGGAAGCGGCCGCACGCGATAACATCGCGCGGAAAGGTCCCGCATGAGCGGACCGCATCGGGAAGCAACGGTTATCGCCTCCGGGCGTGCCGCGCGGCGGCGCCCGGCGAGAAAATGGTTGAAAGCCCGGAGTTTGCGGTTATGTAGCGGCAACGCCAGGCCAAAAAAATAAAAGGCGCGATCGGGCACTTGGCTGCGGCGAGGGCACTCGTGTTGCCGCCCCGGCAACCATCAAGGGCAAGCGGAAACAGCAATGACAATCGATCCGCGTCAGCTGCTGTTGGACATGTTTGAGGCGGCGGTCGGCGCGGCCTTGCCAGAAAAGTGCTTGGCCCCGCATCTTCCGCCCCGGCCGCCGGGCCGCGTCATCGTCGTCGGCGCGGGCAAGGCCGGCGGCGCGATGGCAAAGGCGGTCGAGGATCATTGGGCGGGTCCGCTCGAAGGCTTGGTGGTCACCCGCTACGGCCACGGCGCGCCCTGCCAACGCATCGAAGTGGTCGAAGCTAGTCACCCGGTCCCCGACGCCGCTGGGCAGGAGGCGGCAAAACGCATTCTCGCCATGGTCAAGGGTCTGACCCCCGCGGACCTGGTGCTTTGCCTGATTTCCGGCGGCGGCTCGGCGCTTCTCGCCCTGCCCGCCGAAGGCGTGACGCTCGCCGACAAGCAGGCCATCAACAAGGCGCTCTTAAAGAGCGGCGCGGCCATCTCAGAAATGAACTGCGTGCGCCGGCATTTGTCGGCGATCAAGGGCGGCAGGCTCGCCGCCGCCGCCACGCCCGCGCGGGTCGTGACACTTATGATCTCGGATGTGCCTGGCGACGATCCTTGCGTGATCGCCTCTGGGCCGACCGTCGCCGATCCAACGGCCTCGGCGGACGCGTTGGCGATCCTCCGAAAATACGCTATCGCCGTGCCGGATAACGTCCGGGCGCATCTCGGTTCGCCCGCCGCCGAAACCTTGAAACCCGGCGATCCGCGCCTCGCGGGCGTTGCCAATGTGATGATCGCGACCCCGCAAATGTCGCTTGAGGCCGCGGCGGGAGTCGCGCGCAAGGCCGGCATCGCCCCCCTTATTCTGGCGAACGCCATCGAGGGCGAGGCGCGCGACGTGGCTTTAATGCACGCGGCAATCGCGCGGCAGATTCATGGCTTCGGCCAGCCCTCGGCCCCGCCCTGCGTCCTCATCTCGGGGGGCGAGACCACGGTCACCGTGCGGGGGACCGGCCGCGGCGGCCGCAACGCCGAGTTTCTGCTGGCGCTTGGCGTCGCCCTGGACGGCCATCCCGGCATCTACGCCCTTGCTGCGGATACCGACGGAATCGATGGGACCGAGGACAACGCCGGCGCGCTGATCGGTCCCGATAGCCTTGTCCGCGCCGCCGCGGCAGGAGTGTCGGCCAAGGCCATGCTCGCCAACAACGATGGCTACGGTTTCTTTTCCGCGATTGGAGATCTGGTGGTGACCGGGCCAACCCTCACCAATGTGAACGATTTCCGCGCAATCGTGGTCCTTGGCTGAGGCAGGTCAATTCATGAGCCATCCAGAAACTGATCAAATCGGGGTGGACCTGGCGCGGCATACCGCGTTGCCGCATGATTATGTCGGCAACCCGGGTTTCCAGTTTCAATGATCATGGTCTAGAAAAGGAAACCCCTGCGCGACTTCGGCGGTTGCGCTTGCGCCAATGGTTTTGTTAATAGTGTAAGCCGGCAACCAAATGGAGGATTCATCATGGCGGGCCGCCACTTTCTTTTCGTCCCAGGGCCGACCAACGTCCCTGACCGCGTCACGCGCGCCATGATGGTGGCGATGGAAGACCATAGGTCTTCCAAATTTCCGGAGCTCACGCTGCCCTTGTTTCAGGACTTGAAGAAAGTCTTTAAAACGGCCGAAGGGCAAGCGTTTATTTTCCCCTCGTCCGGCACCGGTGCCTGGGAGGCCTCGCTCTGCAACACGCTTTCCCCCGGCGACAAGGTTTTGGCCTCGCGGTTCGGTCAGTTCAGCCATTTGTGGATTGATTTGGCGCAGCGGATCGGCCTCGATGTCCAGGTTCTGGAAGAAGAATGGGGGACGGGGGTCAAGCCGGACAAGATCGAAGCCACCTTGCGTGCCGATAAGAGCCACCAGATCAAGGCCGTGCTGGCGGTCCAAAACGAGACCGCGACCGGCGTGACGAGCGATATCGGAGCGGTGCGAAAGGCGATCGACGCCGCCGGTCATCCGGCGCTGCTCTATGTCGATGGCGTGAGTTCGATCGGCAGCATCGATTTCCGCATGGACGAATGGCGCGTCGATCTCGCGGTCGCCGGCTCCCAAAAAGGTCTGATGCTGCCGGCGGGCCTTGGCATCGTCTGCGCAAGCCCGCGCGCGCTCGCGGCCTATAAGAGCGCCGGCCTCAAGCGGGTCTATTTCGATTTCGGCGACATGATCAAGGCCAACGCGACGGGCTATTTCCCCTATACGCCGTCACTGCCGATGCTCTACGGCCTGCGCGAATCGCTTAGGATTCTTTTCGAGGAGAAGCTCGAACGGGTGTTCGAGCGCCATAACGTTCTGGCGAGCGGCGTGCGCGCCGCGGTCAAGGCCTGGGGGCTGCAACCCTGCGCGAAGGAACCGAAATGGTATTCCGATACGGTCACCGCGGTTGTCGTCCCGCCTGGCTTCAACGGCGCCGATGTCGTCGACGCCGCTTTTCGCCGCTATAATTTGTCGCTCGGCGCCGGCCTGTCGCAGGTCGCGGGCAAGGTGTTCCGGATCGGCCATCTCGGCGATCTCAACGATCTCATGGTGCTTGGCGCTCTTTCGGGGGCGGAAATGGCGATGCGCGATGTCGGCATCGACATTGCGCCCGGCAGCGGCGTCGCCGCCGCCCAAGACTATTTTCGCTCGACCATCATGGCCAAGGAAAAGAAGCCGACGGATCAGGAGCATTTCGCCGCGCTGCACCCAGAAGGCGTCCTCAACGACTGAGGCCTTGCGCCGCGTCTCGCGAGCCGGTGAAAAAAAGCTTCTCCCATTCGCCAAATTCGGTTACGTCGATTGTGCCGTTGCATCATCCGATATCAAAGTAGGAGAATCTCCGCCATGAAAATCCGAACCCTACTCATTGGTCTAATTCCAGCAGCCATGATTCCAATGATAGCTTACTCTCAGACCACGGGCACTCAGACCACGAGCTCTGACGCGCCCGAAATCGACGCATGCACAGCGAGCGGTCTCATTGCCTTGAAGGAACGATCACCAGCCATAAAAGACGTCACTTTGGATCTAGACAGCGTGCGCGTCGTAAAAATGAAGAATTCAAAAATTGCAAATGTGGAGATCAAAGCAATTGTGCTCGGAGAAGTTAATATCGAAAAGAAAAAATCTAGTAAGCCGCAGGATTTAATCTGCATACTAGGTGACAAGGGAAAGGTCTTGCTTACAATATTCAGCGATAAGTCCAAAACTGAGGATGATTAAAACGCCATGCCAGGGCTTTCGCCCTCGCGTTCAGCGCCCCGCCGCAGCGTGGCGGAGCCGACGCCGATCATGCGGGCGACGAAAGCCAAGCCCTTCTCTTCGGCAAGCAGGCGAACCGCGAGAACGAACTTTTCAGGCGTGAGCGCCGAAGGCCGTCCGACATGCTTTCCGCGTCGCTGCGCCGCCGCCAGGCCTCTAGCGGTTACAGGAGAACTCCACCATGCGAATTTCTCACCAATTTCGTGTAGGTCTTATCGCTCTGATCGGCATCGTTGGCGCGTGTGTTTCGTCCGCGGCCTATGCCGACAGCGGGCGCATCCAGATTACGGTTTTGAAGGCGGGTTGGTTCGTCGGGGGTTCTGGCGGCAGCGGTACGCTAACGTTTCGAGGTCGGCGATATCCGCTGTCGATCGGCGGCCTTAGCGCGGGTCTTGTGTTCGGCGCCTCAGAGACGCATTTGGTCGGTCGTGTCAGCAACATCCTCAGCGCATCGGACGTCGCTGGGGTCTATGGGGCCGCCGGTGCTGGTGTCGCAGTTGGGCTGGGAGTTGGCGCGATCGTGCTGTCTAACGAAAAGGGCGCCGTTTTGTCGTTGAGCGGGCGGCAGGTCGGATTGATTGCCAATGTCGACCTGAGTGGGCTGGCAATTTCGCTTCGCTGAACCCGGACGCCAGGACGAAGGCTCTGGTTTTTGCAACAGAGCCTTCGTCGCGCGATCGCGGCGTTGCACCCGCCAGCGGGCTGCAATGCCTAATATGTAGGCGGCTTGCCGCTCATTGGCGGCCGGGAAATGGCCCCCAGACTGTAAGGCAAAAGCCCAAGACGTAGCTATCCCAATTGTCTCGCCGACTTGCTTTGCTAGAGCGATTCGAGATCACTTGGAATGCTGCAGGGAAACCGGGACAAATCGAATCAAAGAAAGATCACCCCGTGCAACACTCGATCGTCTTTCTCGACCGTTCGACTCTCGAAGCCAATCTACGAAAACCGGACTTTCCGCATAGCTATAAGGAATATGCGGTGACCGGGCCGAGCGAGACCCTCGATCGCCTCCAGAATGCGACAATCGCCATCATCAACAAGGTGCCAATGCGCGAAGCGACGCTTGCAAAGCTTACCAACCTAAAAATGATCGCGGTCGCCGCCACCGGCACGGATGTCGTGGACAAAGCCTACTGCAAGACACACGGCATTATCGTATCGAATATCCGCAATTATGCCTTCAACACAGTGCCGGAACATGTCTTCGCGCTGGCTTTCGCGCTTCGCCGTAATCTCATGGCTTACCGCGACGATGTGCGCGCCGGGCGCTGGCAAGACTGCGACCAATTCTGTTTCTTCGACCATCCCATCCGCGACATGACCGGATCGACGCTCGGCATCGTCGGCTATGGCGCGATCGGCAAGGCAGTGGGCCGGATCGCCGAGGCTTTTGGCCAGAGGGTGCTGGCCTATGACATCTTCCCGCAGCCTGGCCTGACCGGTTTCGAAACCTTGCTGCGCGAGAGCGACATTATTACCCTGCATTTGCCGTTGACGTCCGAGACCAAAAACATGATCGGCGCGCGTGAATTGCGGCTGATGAAGAAAGACAGCATTTTGATCAACACCGGCCGCGGCGGGCTCGTCGACGAGGAAGCCCTGGCCGATGCGCTGCCCAACAAAATCATTGGCGGCGCGGGTTTCGACGTTTTGACCGTCGAGCCCCCAAAGCAAGGCAATATTCTGCTCGATTTGCGGCTGCCGAATTTCATCGTCACCCCGCATGTCGCCTGGGCGAGCCGCGAGGCCATGCAGATTCTCGCCGACCAGCTCATCGACAACATAGACGCGTTCGCGGTAGGCAAGCCGCAAAACGTGGTGGAAGCCTAAGCAAGGCTTCGAGGGGAGGGACCATGCCGGCCGACATCGAAATCGCGCAACAAGCC